>JAYUPZ010000471.1:0-3226 GCA_043759805.1 Myxococcales bacterium
GGCCCGTACATTAACACGCAGGAGGTGCACGGGAGCTGTCACGGCTTCGTCGGTGGACGCAACTGGTCGTGATCGATGGTCCAGGCAAAAGCCCGAACAGCACGAGACACGCTGCGGAAATGTTCAAGGTCTGCAGGGGTTTCGGGGAGTACTTTGCCGTGTTGATAGGACGCGGGGGCCGCGTTGGGTCCGGTGTCATATTGAAACTTGGCGATCGACTCGGATTCGAGACCACCAATGATCATGGTGTCACCTTCGATAATCGCAACACCTTTGCTGAAGACCGCAACCACGGGACGCACCGGCTCATGTGAAAACAGATCCCGTCCGAGAAAATGGTTGGGTTCCGAGATGCCGAGGTAGCCAAGGATCGTCGGCGGAACATCGACGTGTGAACTGGCGTCAATGCGAACCGTTTCACGAGGAAGATCGGGACCTGCGACCAACATTGAGGTCCAGGTACGACCGGCATTGGGCAATCCCACGTCGCTGTCGTGTTCAAGGTGCCAGGCATTGGGCTGTGCGTGATCACCCGTGACGATGAACAAGGTCTTGTCCATGCGTCCCGCCTTCGCAACCACGTCAAACATCCGGCCGAGAGCGCGGTCGGCAAAGCTCAGCGCCTTCAGATAGGCAGCATCGGAGTCTTCGGGCTTGGGGCCTTCGGTTGAGGGCAGCTCGTAGAAGGGATGCGTTGAGGCGGTATAGATCGAAATGAACCGAGGCCCCATATTTCCAAGCTTTTCGTAGAAATCGATTGCTCGGGCAACTAACTTTTCGTCACCACCGAGGACTAGCTCCCAGCCATCAAACCATCGGCCCATGAAATGTTGGATGTTGTCGAAACTCGGATCGCTGCCGGCAAACCATCGGCTCTTGTAGCCGTGATCGCGCAAGATCTCGGGCAGCGCTCGTGACGAGATTCCAACGTGCTCAGCGGCCACCGCGCGCTCAGGATGACTCCAGATCCCAAGGTGCAGGTTCATGTTGCCTTCACCCGAGGGATATCCGTTGCTGTGGGCATGCGGAAAAAACACGCCGCGCTCGCGATACAAACGTGCAAGATTCGGCAGCCGCTGTTGCGCCTCGGGAGATCGTAAATCGGCCGCCCATCCACGCAACGATTCAACGGCGATGAGCACGACGTCGAAACCTTTGTGAGGTGTCGCGGTGGGAGCAGGAACTGAATCGCGCCACAAAGGAAATTCTCGCGCTGGCGTGACCGCAACACCAACCAGGGCGCGAAGATCGTCGATCGCCGTCGCTGTGGGCGGCACACGATCGCTCAGGGCGGCCCGCCAAACGTCCATGGACAGCGGGTACGGCCATGGGGCAACGAGGCGCCATTTGCGCATCGCAATTCCGCGCTGGGTGCTTACCACCAAAAGCAACACACCCGCGATTGTTGTCGCAACAAGCAGCTTGCGCGAACGGGGCTCCGAGGTTTTGTCGCGAAGCCGCAAAGCCACCGCGGTGGGAATCACGATAAAGGCAACCGAGAGCAATACCGCAAACGCGTCCTGTTTCAAGTAGCCGGCCAGGGTTTGCCAGAAACCCGCGCTAACGGCTGCATGCGATAGATGGCGTAAGAACACAAGGCTCAGACGCAAGCCCATCCATCGCCGCAAGTGAACGTCGAACTCGGCGACGATTGCATAACCAAGAAGAAACGCGAGGATCAGCAGGTAAGCGCCTCGCGGAATGGCCTTGCGAAATCGCGCTGCCATTAGGCCGAACAATCCGAACACGATCAGATATGACCCTGCTTCGGCTGGCCAGGCAAACGACGTAAATTTCCAAACGTTCTCCGTAATCGGGCCGCCGTGTGGCGTGTTCAGAGAGAAATGGACCAGTGTGGAACTGAGGCGCGCGACAAGGAAGACCAGTGGCAGGATCAACCAACCGAGCACACTGCTGCTGCGGCCTGCATCGTCCTTGGGGTCCGTGTTCGCCATCGCGACGCGAGAATGTCAGTTCCGGATGGGTCTGTCACTCCTGACCATGGGAACGTCGAAAGTTCACCGGGTTTCGCGCAGCGTCTGCTGTGAACTCAGTCTTCGAACACGTCGTCGCTGTAGTACCAGAGAGTTGTGGCGCCGCTGACCAGCAAGGCCCCGCCCAATGCGAATAGAACGTTGGCGTTTGTCGCGAACCGATTGCGCTCTTCGAGCTCCGCCTGAACCTCGACCCGAGTGGTAGCGCTAACCTGCTGTTGCGAGAAAGTCCCGAACACCCCGCCCACCGTGAGTGCAAGCAAACTACCGCCAAGGCCACCAAGGCCAACGTAGCGAGGCCATACTAGGCGGCGTTCGAATTGACTCTCGTCCAGCTTGATCCGCAGATCCGTTCCCGATTGCACCTCTACGGTTGACGACCAAGGTTTCCGTCGATCCATTTCGATTCGAAGTTGATGCCGCCCGACGATCAAGGGAGCGCTTACCATCGGGGTTGTTCCAGCGAATCGTTCATCAATGGTCACGCGTGCTCCGGGTGGCCGGGTTTCAACCGCCACATGACCCGGTATGGCCTTCCGCCTAAACAGCCCATCGGTCCCATATTGTATGGCCTCAACCAGCGCTTCGCTGGAGCCTGGCACCAGCTGGAAATATCGATTTTCGATCTCGCCCGATGCGATGTTCGTGAGCACGAGGCTGATGAGGTGGCCTTTGTCGCGCGTGCTGACGGTTCCGCTGACCACGCGGCGCACGTCCAGAACAACACCGACTCGACCCAAACAAACCTTGTCTTCCAGGCACGATTGAGCCCGCTTATCACTGTCCAATTCGAGCCTCCGCCTGAACTCAGAGGCATCGGCTAATCCGACCTTCTGGTGATTGGCAATGCGCGCGATAACAACCTCCGTGAGGTTTTGAGCCAGTTCTTCGTCCTCCGTTTCACCAGGAAGAATTAACACTGCCACACGATCGAATTCCGCCGCATGAGCATGCTCAAGAGTCGCAAGCACTAATACGAGCCCAGCGACCGTGTAGCGTCCAAGGTTCCCTCTCTGCCAACGTGAATGAGAAAGCGTCCCCGTGATGTCCGAAAACCTGTCGCGGGAATTCTTACATAATTTCAAATGTTTTGGCAGTTTGAATCCATCCGTTTTCATCAGCAATCTGACGCCGTGGTCCGAACCGGGAACATCGGTGGACATGTAGACCGGATACAAGGGTAACACTTAAACCGGGGACACAGGTCACACTGAAGAATGCCGTGGAAAATG
>JAYUPZ010000472.1:0-3222 GCA_043759805.1 Myxococcales bacterium
TCGGACATCATGTCTTCGTTGGGCGGTTCTTCCTTGCCGGTGATGGGGTTGGGGAATTTCTCACCCTTGGTCCAGTAGGATACCTGTGTGACGTACCGGGTAAATTGCTCAATGTAACGGCCCTCGTCGACCAGGCCCATCGAAACCCGAACCTCTTCATCGACCCTGTCGAGCAAACGTTCTCGCACCTGAAAGATAAACTTTCGGTGTTCGTGGTAGCCGCCCGACACGGGTTCCTGTTTGAGGAACTCGAAGACCGTGACGTTCTTGACCAGTTCCTCCAGTTCTTCCAACACCGCAAAGGGCGAAACGCAGCTGTACTTGCGATTCTGAGCCGCGTTCATCAGCAACAGCTTCATCTCGCGTGGCGAAGCGCCCACGCGACCCTCGTAGTTCGGATAGCTGTCGGATTCACGCGCCAAACGCTCAAGCGCAGCACGAAGATCGCGCATTTCGTCGGCCGAAAACTTTTCAACCGGATCTTCACCCGAATACAACAAGGCCTTATCGAGCGGTCCCAGCCGTCCCACCAGATCGGCTGCGGGTTTGGGATACTTTTCCGCCATGGGCTTGCGCATGCGCGTCAACACCGCCCAATGTCCCGCCACCCAGGCCACGTGCGGGGCGATGTGTTGTCCACCAGCAGACGGCATCGCACGCCGGATGTGATCTTCGTAGACCGCTGTTTCCAGCCGAATATCGAGCAAGTACGGTGCACGCACCAACTCCATCCGACCTTTGAAGGACTGAAACTCCGGTATCTCCTTGAAGGCCGACAGATAGGTCTCGTTGGACGAGGCGATGAACACCGTGTCGATGTTCAGGGTCGCCATGTCGAGCGCAACCTGCCCGTCCTCGACGGTCGTCAGCAGGTATTTGAACGCATCCAGGGGTCGCTTCAGCAGATCCTCGAATTCCACCATGCCCCGGTTGCCGTCGACGAGTTCGCCCGAATACTCGTGCAAGGGCAGCGCCTGGATTGCGGGTGGCAGTCCGCCCAGATTGCGGCCAACGGTCAACTGTCTTGCGCTTGCATCCACGGCGAGTTGCGGACCGACCGTCGCGACGCCTTCACGATACCGTCGAGAAATGTAGAATCGTTCCACCTGAACGTGACGCAACACACGCGCCAGATCGCCGCGGTACGAGTTAAGCAAAGCCTCGAAGATCATCCGATTGCGTGGCGAAAGGCCACCTTGCAACAATGAACGTGAAGGTCGAGCGCCGCGGGTTTCATGCCCCTTGCGGGTTTGCTCCAACAATATCTGGCGGTGCTCGGCGGGTAAAAGCAGGAGAGGATGGTCCCGGAATTCGTCCGAGAAGCGACCCTCTATAAGTTCCTCTTCGAGGTGTGCATAGCTGTCGCCGGATTCGGATTCGGTACGCTCGCCAAAGCCGATGCCACCCTTGACCAGCTTGGCGCTCGGGAAAATCCAGTTGAAACGGTAGAGTGCTCCCTCAGGCAGGGTACAGAAATGTTCCATGGCGCGTTGAATGCAGCCGATAAGTGTCGACTTGGCGCTGCCGTTGGGACCGTGCAGCAGGATCACGCGATCCGTATAACCCTCGGTCGCGAAGTTGGAAATCATTCGATAAACCGACTCCTGGACCTCCTCCTGTCCAAGCAATGCGTCTCGACCCTCGTCAAAGCGACAGTCGAAAAGTTTGAACCGACGTACGGTTCCGCGCGCCGACGACACATCGACGTGGCCGTAGTGGTCGAACATGTCGCGCAGAAAGCCGCCGGCACAGCGGCTTTGCGCCACCGGATCGCCCGTGAAGAGCGCCAGGTACTCGGCGAAGGACATCACGCTGCGGTTGCTGGCGAACGCGGAACGCGTCTTTTCGGCCATCGACTCAAGGAAACGTTGCGCGTTGAATCCCTCGCCCGAGGGCTGCTCGGTGGATTCCGGGGCAGAATCGGTCGTGTTGGAGAAGCGGGTCATGGACACGGGCCTTCCGGGGGTAGGTTGCGCAGGCGCGTCAAGAGTTGCATAAAGTAGGCGACCACCACGTCCACAGTATAGAGGACAGCACGATGCCACTTCACTTTCTCGACACGAAACCCACCTGTCTGCAATCGATCCTTCGTCGAAGCCTGTTGGCAACGGCCTTTCTTGCGACCTCATTCGCGATGTTTCCGGCCCTGGATGCGGCACCAAAAAAGAAGACCAGAAAGCGCCGCACGCCGGTGACTGCGCCGGTTGCCGCGCCCGCCGCCCCCTCGGATGTGGTTGTGGACCCCACAGTTCCTGCTCCGGCGAACGCATCCGCGATGGATGCTTTGAAAAAGTCGCACGAGCGTCTGCATAAGCTCCTCACGAAAAAGAGCCCCAATTGGTCTCCCGAATCGGATGCGAGAACCTCGGAAATTCGGCTCCTGGTTGGCGAGTTCCTGGATTTCGCCGAGCTTGCCAAGCGCGCGCTTGCAAAGAATTGGGACGCGATCAAACCGTCACAACGGGTCGAGTTCGTGGCGATACTGCGGGACCTGGTTGAAAAAAGCTACGTGGGCAACATGCACGCCTCGCCCAAATACAAGCTGGTTTGGGACAAGGAGACCCGTCAACCCGCCGAATCCGGCGTGTTTGCAACTTTGCACACTCAGCGCAAGGGCAAGCCGCTCGACATGTCGATAGAATACCGGGCGTTGCACAAGGCGCGTGGCTGGGTGGTCTACGATGTGATTACCGACGAACAAAGCTTGCTCGAAACATATCGGGCCGAGTTCGCCAAAATCATCAAGAAAGAATCCTTTGATGCCTTGCTGACCAAGATGCGAAGCAAGATCAAAAAAGCGCCGTAAACATCGCCATACATGGCAACAGGCGAGATTTTCCCGTTTAATACCGTGTCTTGACTCGCCTCTTCCGCTCCCTTTGGTTTTTGTCTACGGCGACCCTGGTTTGCGGGGCGTTGGGATGCCAGCAGGAGCAACAGTCCAACGACGGCCAGCCGATTCCATTGCGGATCGGAAACGAGGGTGCGCTGTTCGTTGGATTTGGCGCAAGTGCTGCCGGCGCCGATGGGGTTGCCTTGTTCGACACCGCGACGCCGGTGAATGTTTTCGGAACCGACAGCGGCAGCAGCGCAGGACGCTACGATGTGAACCTGTTCGATGCGGACGGCAAGGTGTTGCGTGGCCGTTACTCGGATCTTTCCATGCTGCGTGGCCGACTTGCAGCAAGCGAACTCGGACCCACCCGTGCCGTGCTCGGTGGT
>JAYUPZ010000473.1:0-14564 GCA_043759805.1 Myxococcales bacterium
CGATTTTCGGAGCCTTGCCGGTCTTTCGTACCACATACCGTCGCTCGACAAGTGGTTTGACAGCGGCGCCCACCTTCACCGGCAAACGTGCGGCGAGTACACGATTCTTGTCATCCTTCGGACCCGACTTGACCGTCAGACGCTGATCACCTTTCCAGATGCCGACGAAAACCTCCACCGTGGTATGCGGCCAGGTTGCCGGAACTCGAATGACGTGCTGGTCTCGGATGATCTCGCCCGTCTTCCAGCGCTCGACCGGGTATTTGCCACGAACGGGACCGTGATCGACATTCACGAAGGTCGTGTGGTTCGGCCCGTTCAGATGGGTAAACAAACGCCAGCCAGCACCGGGAGCGTCCACGACCTTCCAGTAGTGGGTTAAGAGAACATCCTTGCCGGGCTCGACGGTCGCAGGTTCCGCGTCCATGCCCAGATACACAATCTTGCCATCAAGATCAGCATTGACCTTCAGGGTGGGCGTCGGCGGTGCGGCCAGAATGTTATTCTTCACCTCCGCCAGATCTTCCGCCGTTGGCGTGTCGTCTTCCTGCTCGACACAGGCTGCGTTCGCAGCGAAACCGCTCAAGAGAGCGCCCATTACCAAAATCCGATTTTTCTTGGTCATTCAATTCTCCGTGCAGGCCCGCAGGGGCCCGCGGGCTTGCGCCGTTTCTACTCAAGACAGCGATCGAATGCAACGGCCCAGAGCGGTCGCAACGGCCGTTGGTCGCGACTACCGACCGTTCACAGAGGCGAAATGGTGAAACAACCCAACGCGCTCCGCTGGCTACCCGCACCGGGTCGGAGCAGGTAAGAGGATCGTGGCACATCGATCTCAAAGTTGCCCTCGGCATCGACGTCAAACGAAACGTATCCGCTGTCCGGATTTTCCAGGCGAAACTGACGAAAACGGGACTCAGGCCCAAGGTCGATTCGACCGGATACTCGAACGATCTCAAGGTCCCAGCTTGCCTTCAATGCGGATGCGCCTTTGAACGCTGCGGCAGAAAGGTTCGCAACCCGGGAGACCAGCGTCCCGAGGCCAGAGCGCCGATAAGTTACGGCGTAGTCATTCTGAACGATACGGGCCGCAAGCGTGGAACCGGTGCTTTCAACGAGCCCCACGGAGCTGAACCAGACACTCGGATCGTCCGCCACAAGCGAAATCGTTCCCAACTGTGCCCGGCTGTTCTCGGTAACCGACAGATCGACCCTTCCCACCGGAATATCAAAAAAATGATCCTGACCCTCGCGAATGTCGACCGAGCCCAACATTGATTCCCGGTTGGCAGGACCCAATTGTCCATCGCGACAGCCGGTACCGTCGCAGCGGTATTCAAGACGATAGGCCCCGGGAAAAACTCGTTCATCGAACGCCCCCTGCGCATCGAGGCGAAGGGGCACCGAGCCCAGTCGCTTTGAACGGATGCGAACGGACTGCACACCGGGAACCGGAATCTTGCCATCCACGGTCACGCGACCACGGGAGCGAACCAGCTTCAGCAAGACCGTGTCGTCCACGGGTGCTGTAACACGATACGTCCGCAGCACGGCTCCCACAAGCTCAAGCGGCGGTCCCGCCACGCCGTCGCCGGGCAGCGCATATTCGAGATCATAGTCTCCCGGTGGCACCACAACGGTGTAGACCCCGCGGCTAACGCGCGACAGGCGAAAAACTCCGAGTCTTCCGCGGAGAAACAAGATCCCCGACAGGTCCGTCACACCCGCCTCGGGAAATACCACTTGCAAGCGGTGCGCAGCAATCCGTACCACGAATGAACCATCCAGGGAAAATCTGGTTGAACCGTAAACGACCAGATCTTCCCCTGCGATCCCCGACAAACCGTAATCGTACGTATCCGGGATCAAAAAAGCCTCAAACGCACGCCGTTCGGGGCCCAGAAAACGGGCCAGGACCCGTGTGTCACCATTGGAAAAAACAAGGTTCACGGACGGGGCCACATCGGGGTGATCCTCGCCGAGATCCATCGTCCCCGTCACCTTTACCGCATTGAGTGCGTAAGACACCTCCAGCGTCTCGGGTTCACCCATTGCCGCAGCCTTGATGTCGACCACACCCAGCAAATGGTTGCGATTGCCCGGAACTTCCAAGCCCTGCCCAACGAGTCCCGAGTAACGAACTTCGTAGCGGCCAAACGGAATGCGCCGGGTCTCGAGCAAATCGCCAATACCCAGGTCGACAAGGTTCACCACGTTTCGAAAGTTAACCGTGGCGCCCGGTAGAAGCGGTACACCATTCACGTTGATTGAAACGCGTACGGGTCTTGTCGGCAAGACAACCGTGAGACGGTTTCCGGTGTCAGGACAAGCCAGGCAGCGCAACCCGTCGCGCACGTTTCCCGGGGGACAAACGCAGCGGGGTTCGCCGTTTTCCACGCGGCACATGCCGGGCCGACAGTCGACGCCCGAGCAGGGATCCACCGCGACCGTGCCCCCGGCACCACCCGCATCATCGGGTCTCGGGTTCCCGGTTGAAGCGTCGGCTGGGTCTGGCACAAATTGCAAGGTTCCGGGATCCTCACCGACTGTGAATCGTTCGACCGAGCAGGTGGAAATCGAGGTCAGCAGGACTAACCAGGCCATGGCCACACAAAAGCTCCCCATCAAGGCCTTGTTTCGGCCCCCTGCTCTCTGATATACTACACTGCATTGCGCCATCGCCAATTCTGGCAGAAAACCAATCTTTCTATTGTGACACCAAGCCCATGACAACTCTGCTTTATCGAACCTCCGAAGGTCCTGTCGTCGAAATTTCCGGCGCATTTTTCCGCATAGCGGATGCCTGGGATGATTTGTTCGGCCATGACGACCTCGAAGCCCATCTGCGTGACCTCGCACGCGCCGCAATGACGTGCGACCGGCCGCAAAAGTTGCTTTCGCCGTGCCTCACGCAGGAGGTATGGGCGGCAGGCGTCACTTACTTCCGCAGTCGGACGGCTCGCATGGAAGAGTCGCAAAATGCAGGCGGCGGGGATTTCTACGATCGCGTTTATGCAGCCGAGCGGCCCGAGTTGTTTTTCAAGGCGACCCCCGCCCGGGTTATTCCCCCCGGGGGTGTGATGCGTTTGCGCAAAGACTCGCGCTGGATGGTACCGGAGCCAGAGCTGACACTGGTCGTCAATCGCCACAACCGCATTGTAGGCTACACCGTCGGCAACGATCTTTCCTGTCGCGACATCGAGGGCGAAAATCCTCTGTATCTGCCGCAAGCAAAAGTGTTTGACGGATGTGCTGCGCTTGGACCGGCTATCCTCGTCAGCAACCAACCTTTGCCGAAATCGACCGCCATCACTCTCGACATCGAGCGGGATGGCGTATCTGTCGCGGGTGGCAACACGTCGCTCGCTTCACTCGCACGCGATCCCGCATCGCTCGTCGAGTTTCTCACACGCGAAATGAGCTTTGCAACGGGCTGTTTCCTGATGACGGGTACGGGCATCGTGCCACCCGATGAATTCACCCTGAAAGTCGGGGACACCATCCGAATTCGCATCGAAGGCATCGGCGAGCTTGTGAACACCGTTGCATGAAGAACTTCCGAGACCTCCCCGGAACGTTGTAGAGTTCAAGGCGTGAGCCAAACCCGCGATGACCTTCTCAACCAGCTCAAGCTGGTCGCGCTCGAGAAGGTATCGCAAAACCTGATTCCACTGCCGAACCTGCCGCGGGCCGTTACAGAGGCGTTGCGGATCCTGCGCCTACCGGATTACGAATACGACGACGTGGCGCGCGCCATCGGGACCGACGCGATCACGTCGGCCCAGATCCTCCGTATTGCCAATAGCGTGGCCTTCGCAGGATTTGGTGCAGCCACAACGCTTGGCCAGGCGATCGCCCGGGTCGGCAAGCGCAGTCTCGAACAGATGTTGCTTGAAATCGCGGCCCGTTCTGTCTTCAGCTCAAAGAACGAGGGCATCAACCAGTCCTTCCGCGCGTTGTGGCACCATTCCGTTGCCACCGCCTTGACCGCCCGTGAGATAGCGCGGGCCAGAGGAGGTCATACGAGTCCCGAACTTGTGGAGTCCACCTACCTCGCAGGCCTGTTGCACGACATCGGAAAACCGATTCTCGCAGCCTTCTTGTTACAAGCCGAAGAACGATTGGTTGGCTCAAAGGTGGTTAACTGGCTGGATGCCAATGAGTGGCTCACCATTATCAACGGCTCCCATCGAACGATCGGGTTGTTGCTCGCCGCGACCTGGAATCTGACGATTCCCATCCGGGAGGCCATCGCCAATTCGACCGAATTTCAGCACGGAGATCCGCACAGCATCTCGAACTATGTCAGCCTCGCCAACCTCATCACGAAGCGGGCCGGCATCTACGTTGGATCGGTCAATAACGAACAGGTGCAATCGCTGATTGAGACGGGTTCAGTCCTGATTGGTCTTAGCTTGAGATCCATCGACGAGCTGCAACAGCGCGTTTCCGACGAAGTCAACGACCGCGTGAAACAGGAATCATGATTCACGGGCCGCAGTCGAGCCGCGAACCGTCGTTTCCGGATCGATTTGCAGCGAGTGTGTCTTGCGCAAGATCTCGGGCATCATCAACAATCGAATCGCCTCCGCCCCAATGCGCTCGGGAAACTGTCGAACCGAGGTGAGATTGAAGTTGCGGGCCAGATCCGTATCACCGTAACCGACCACGCTCACATCGCGCGGCACCGCCAGGCCAGCCTCTTCGATGGCACGCACCGCGCCCACCGCAGCCGGATCGTTGCAGGCCATCACGGCATCGGGAGGTGCATTCGTGGCGAGATGGCGCTTCATCGCCTGATAGCTTTCATCCATGAAAAAGCCGCCAACCAAGATCGTTGCTGAATCCGAGACCCCGGCTGCCGCCATCGCCTGACGAAATCCGGCGACACGGTCGCGGGCCGTAGACACCTGTTCGGGGCCCGCAAGATGCAAGATGCGACGATGACCTAGGTCGAGCAATAACCGTGTCACATTTTTCGCGCCCACATCATCGCGCGAAGAAACGGTGGGCAGATCCACGTCGGGAACCGAACGGTCCGCCAACACCACCCGTACGCCTGCTGCGCTCAGATTCCGGTAGAACTCAGGATTTACGACCGTCGGCACGAGGACCATTTGTCGCACACCCTCCGCCAACCACGACTGCACGGCTGCCTCTTCGCGTTCACCGAGCTCCCAGGTGTGGGCCAACAACAACGGCCGACGCAGTGGAAAAAGAGAGCTTTCGATTCCCTTCAACATCTCGGCGAAAAACGAATGGGTATTCTCGGGAATCGCCACGGCGACGGCCGTGCCCAGACGTGCCGCGTTTATCTTTTCGGGATCGCTCACCACGGTACCCTGGCCGATATGCCGGATGAGCACCCCTTTGGTGACCAGCGGCTTGAGCGCGCCGCGTACTGTGACGTGCGTGACCTTGAACAAACGTGCGAGTTCCTGATCCGAGGGAAAACGATCACCCGGGGCATATTTGCCTGCGGCAAGCCAGCGTCGAAGCTCTGCCTCGATGCGTTCACGTTTGTACGGGTAGGCCATCTATCCGTGTTTATCCGTGCGTGCTCTGCGCGCGCGAGCGTGCCCGCAACCGGTCGACCGCAACTGCCAGTACGATGATGACGCCAATCATGGTCTCTTGAACATAGGTTGGCCAGCCCATCTGTTGGCTGCCGTTGCGGAGAAAAGCCATGATGAGCGCACCGACCATCGCACCACCGATGCTGCCCTCGCCTCCCGAAAGGCTCGCGCCGCCAATGACCACTGCGGCTATCACATCGAGTTCAGTACCCACCGCAACCGTGGGATCGCCCTGTCGCAAGCGCGACATCTGTGCGACACCCGAAAGGCCGAAAAATACGCCCGCGATGCCATAAATCCACATCTTCATTCGTTCGGGCGAAATGCCGCACGAACGTGCTGCCGCCTCGTTCGATCCAACCGCGAAGAGATGTCGCCCGAACACTGTGCGCCGAAGAACCACGGCGGTCAGAACAGCAAGGACGGCTGCAATCCAAACGCCGGGTGCGAACATCAACCACGGCACGATCGGAACCGTGACGGCTATTTCGTTGACCCAGGTCGCGGGGATATCGACCGTCTTCTCGTCGCCCATCCATTTCGCAGCGCCGCGCGCGGCACCCAACATACCGAGGGTTGCGATGAAGGGAATGACCTTCAAGCGCGTGATCGAAAGCGCGTTGACGACACCCACGATCGCACCCGCGACAAGGCCCATGGCCACCGCCAGAATCGGCGGCCATCCATCACGCAAGCCAACCGCCGTGACAACGCCCGAAAGGGCAATCGTCGAACCAACCGAAAGATCAATGCCGCCCGATACGACAATCATCGTCATCCCGATGGCCGAAATCGCGACCGTCACCGTTTGAGCGAGGATGACGCGCAGGTTGTGTGGCGAAAGGTAACGTTCGGGCGCCCCGGTCAACACCGCAAAGATCGCGATGACCGCGACCAGACCAATTACATATCCAAAGCGTGAAACGAATGCGCGGAAGTTCATGCAGCATTTCCCTTGTCGGCCGTGGCGCCTGTGGCCACCGCCATAACCGTTTCCGGTGTCCATTGTTCGGTGGGACGGGATTCCGACAATCGGCCCCGACACATCACTGCCAGTTGATCACAGAGTCCGAAAAGTTCGGGCAAGTACGAACTGATGACGAGCACCGCCTTGCCCCGGCGGGTGGCATCGTCAATTGCCTGGTAAAGATGCACCTTGCTGCCAATGTCCACGCCACGTGTCGGTTCATCAAGCAACAACACCTCGGCATCCTGTTGTAACAGGCGCGCCAGTGCTACTTTTTGTTGGTTTCCACCCGAAAGTGCACCGACGCTTTGACCTGGCCCCGCGGTACGTACCGACAGGCTCTTGATCAACGCCGTGGCGCGCTGTGCCTGACGCGCCAGATCGACGAACCCCGCCCGCGCGAGGCTCGAGAAACTCGAAAGCGACATGTTATCCGCTATCGACATCGACAACGCGAGGCCTTCTCGCTTGCGATCTTCACTAAGATACCCAAGGCCCTGCGATTGCCGACGGGCGGGTAGAAAACCCGACATTTCCGCGGGTTTACCACAAACGGCAACCGTGCCACGGGAAGCCAGAAGGCCCATCAGGGCGCGCACGGTCTCGGTGCGACCCGACCCAACGATTCCGGCGATGCCCAGCACTTCGCCCGCGCGCAGTTGCAAGGAGACATCTTGCACCATGGGGGGCGCCGAGAGTTTGTCGACCGACAACACGACTTTGTTTGGGGTGCGACCGGCGCGGCTTGGAAACAATTCGTCCACCTTGCGACCGACCATGAGCGACACGATCGCATCGTCCGTATATTCGGCGACAAGACCACCGCCGACGCTCTTGCCATCGCGCAGTACCGTGAAACGATCGCATATCGCGCGAATTTCTTCGAGGAAGTGGCTGATGTACACGACCGCGATCCCCTCCTGACGCAAGCTCGCAATCAACTCGAACAAACGTTGTACATCGCGACGCTCAAGGCTTGAGGTTGGCTCGTCCATCAACAACACCCGCGTCTTGCCAGCAAGCGCACGACAGATTTCAACGATCTGTTGCGCCGCCACCGGCAGATCACCGACGCGGCGATCGGGGCGGATGGCGGGGTGGGTGAAGCGTTCCATCACCTTCAAGGCCCGGGCGCGGTTTGCCTCGGCATCAAGCCAACCCGCGCGGGCGCTTTCAAAACCCATGAGAATATTCTCCGCCACCGTGAGGTGAGGGAAGAGCGACAGCTCCTGGTGAATCAGTGCGATACCCGCTGTGCGTGCATCCGAGGCAGATCCAATTGCGATCGGCTTGCCGTCAAGCAACACGCGGCCTGCATCGGGTCGCAGCGACCCTGCGATGACATTCATCAACGTGGATTTGCCCGCACCATTTTCGCCGACAAGCGCGTGAACCTCGCCCGAACGCAATTCTAGATCGACGCCATCAAGCGCCCGCGTTGGACCGAAAGCCTTGGCAAGGCCCTCCAGGGTCAAAACCGCCTGTGTTGCGTTTGTCATTGCGAAGCAACCGGGGCGACAAGCCGTGCAATATTGGGCTCGTCGATGTTTTCCGCAGTGACGAGAACCGCCGGCGTCGTTTCCACCTTCGGAACGCTTTTGCCTGCCAGACGCATCGCCATGATCTCGACGCCGCGCTTGCCCATCGTAAAGGGATCTTGCACGACAAATCCGTGAACCTCGCCCTTGCGTGTGGCCTGAACAACGGCCGGCGTGGAGTCAAAACCTACCAGAATCACTTTGCCGGCGAGTCCCACATCCTGCAATGCCAACAAGATCCCCATCGCGATAGGCTCGTTCGGTCCGAACATGCCCTGCACCTCGTCGCCAAACCGATTCAGCAAATTTTCGGCCGAGCGCTTCGCGGTATCGCGACTCGGGCCACCGTGTTGATCATCTGAAATCAACTGAATACCTGGATAGTCTTTCTTAAGTTTTGAAAGAAAGCCCGCCTCGCGCTCCTCGGTGCTGGCTGAACCTTGCTGATAACGCAACATGATTGCCTTGCCCTTGCCGTTGAGCTTTTTGGCGAGCTGTTCGGCAGCCAGTTCGCCACCGACGAAATTGTTGGTCGAGACCTGGCTGACGATGTCCTTGTAATCGAGCGCCGAGTCGATGACGACGGTTGGGATCTGCAGACGCAAGGCTTCTTCGACGGGACGGATCAACGCGCGTGCATCGAGTGGTGCAAGTACAATCCCGTCCACCTCTTGCGCAGTAAACCCCTCGACGACCTGAATTTGTTGTTCTCGATCGTCTTCTCGCAGAGGGCCTTTCCAGAAGATCTCGACGCCCACGATGCCGTTCGGCTTCTCGGCGGCGAACTGCCGGGATACTGCCTCGGCGCCGGCGCGGGCACCGGAGTGAATGCTCTTCCAAAAGTCGTGTGTGGTACCTTTGGGAATAACGGCGATTTGCAACACCCTTGCTCCCGGAGGACCCTTCGGTTTCTGCTTGCAGCCACCCGTGACGAGGCCAAACCACACAAACGCTGCGCAAACCGCGCGGCGATTCACGCGGCCAAACCTCCATCGATGACGAGAGCCGTCCCGGTCGCAAAAGCCGCGTCGTCGCTTGCGAGATAAACGATGGCGCCTGCCATCTCTTCGGCTTTGCCCATGCGACCCATCGGCTGGCGAGAAATCAAGGCCGCTCGCGCCTTCTCCGCATCGGCACTTTGTGCCAAACGCTCATCGATCCAGGGTGTTTCCGTCGTCCCTGGACAAACACAATTGACGCGAATGCCCTGTCGTACGTGATCGACTGCCATCGCACGCGTGAAGCCCACAACGGCAAACTTCGACGTGGTGTAGACGAGGCGATCCGGAACCGCCTTCACGCCCGCCACCGAGGCGGTATTGACGATAACCCCGCTGCCCCGCTCGATCATCGCTGGTAAAACGGCCTTGCTCATCAAAAACATGCCCTTGACGTTCACGTCCATCACCGCGTCCCAGATTGATTCGTCGGTCTCGAGAATGGTTCCGGAATGTCCAATGCCCGCGTTGTTGACGAGAATGTGCAGAGGCCCGAAAGCTGCGATCACTTCAGCGACCACGCGCGCGCAATCCGTGGATTGGGTCACATCTGCTGTGCCCGCGATGGCGCGACCACCGGCGGCCTTGATTTCAGCCACCACGGCGTTGGCCTCGGCCTGGCGCCGATCGATGACACCGACCTGCGCACCTTCGCTGGCGAATCGCAATGCGGTTGCACGGCCGATCCCGGAACCGGCACCTGTGATCAAAACTGTCTTGTCGATAAAGCGTGTGGACACGGCGTTTCCTTTCGTTCAAGCGCGGCGGTAGCCCAGGGTGGCGCCACCTTCGACCTCGAAGATCACACCCGTTGCAAACGACGCCTCGTCGCTCGCCAGGTAGTAGATCGTGTTGGCGATCTCATCAGATGAGGCCAGCCGCCCAAGCAGATGCATGTTCGCTTGTCCACGAATCACGGCGGCGGGATCGGGTTGGGTCTGTGCCCAGGACTGCATAAGTGGCGTGTCGACACCAGCAGGACAGACGCAATTGATGCGAATGCCTTCGGGTCCAAATTCAAGGGCGAGCGTTCGAGTGAAGGCTATTAACCCGCCCTTGGCGGCAGCATAGGCGGCGCCCTTCGGTTGACCGACAAGGCCCGTCATCGACGAGACATTGACGACGTTGCCCTTGTTTTTGCGCAATTCCGGCATTGCAGCGCGGATGAAATAAAATGCGCTTGTGAGGTTGAGACGGACCAGACTGTCCCAGTCGTCATCGGTATGTTCTTCAAGGCGCATTGCCCGGTTGGCACCGGCGTTGTTCACGACCACATCGATGCGACCGAATGTCTTGACCGTTTCGGCCACCGCGCGATCGACAGCGGGTCTGTCCACCACGTCGCACACAATGGGTAACACCGCCGAACGCTCGGCACCGAGACCCTCGCAGTACTCGGTCAATGCCGCGGTGTCGCGATCAATGACCGCAACCCGAAAACCAGCCTTCAAAAATCGGCCCACGGTCGCAGCGCCGATGCCCTTGGCACCGCCCGTGACGAGGGCCACCCGTGTTGCTGTCGAGGTGCTCATTTAGATCGATACGATACTTATATCGAACCGATATAGTTTGCAAGACGACGCAGACCAATCGCGAGCAAGGCCCAGTGCGGCAAAAAGAAGGCAATGAAGACCCCGTTATCCTGCCCAAAAGACGGAAGAATCTTCAACGGAATCGCGAGGATAGATGTCGCAAGGCAGGCCGATATCACCATCGCAGCCCGGCGCGTCGCCTTCTCGCGACGCAACGCGACCCCAATCCCCAATACCGACATGGCAATCAACCACGGTGGCATCAACAGCAGGTTTTCGTTCCCGTACGCCGCCCGGTGGTCGGTGAAAAGCCACAACAGCAGGAGGATGGCGGAGAGCACACCGAAGGCAAAACCCTGCAACGTCAGCACCGTGCCGAGTACAATTCGTACCACAGCCATCCGGCGGGAAATTTCGCAAAGAATAAGCAAGAGCAGACCCGATACCGTCCCCCACATCAAGAAGGTCCACCCTCGTTGCGGTGGTGACTCGGGTGGTGGCGGACGTGTTGACTTGTAAAGTACCCGTTCGGTTCGCACGAGCGGGCGCTTGCCACTTTCGCCTTCGATTTGCATCTCTCGAATCGAGCGCCGAAAAACCTCCGGCACGAAGGATTCGTCATACCGCGTTCGTACCTCGTCCGAGTAGCTCGCCAGCGCAAAGTAGAGCGCCACGTACTCCCACGTCAGATCGGCCGTGAGCCGCAGCGCGTGTTGGCGGTAGCTTTGCTGCGATGGTGATTGCAATGCGGATTTGACTTGCCCACCCACCGTCCGATCAACCGCATCGCGAACACGCGTTGAACAATTGTCGCGGAAATAATCGTACAAATAGTCGCGATTCTGCAGCAACGCGTTTTCATCCAGTCGGGCCTTCAGCTCGCGTTCTTGCGCAGGGGTAAGGTTCAGCTCTTGTGCCACGACGGTGCGATCGGCATCGCGATAAGTTGCGAACGTGCTCTCGACATCTTGAACCGATAGCCAGTACGTGAAGCGTCCCGACATGAACTTGGGGATGAGACCCGGCGTATCAAAGGCAAATGTCCCGAAGTTGTAGACTTGCCCCCGACCATAACTTCCCGGTGACGTGTCCTCAATCCAGATGGCGTTGTGTCCGAACTTAAAGAAGGGGTGCAACCCCGGCCCCAGCGTCAAGACATGGACCCGCAAGGTATCCGGTTGCGCAACAACGGGATTCGATGGTGCCGCCTGTTCGCCTTCCGGTTGTGCCTCGGCCGTTCCGGACCACAACATCACAAAAAAAGCCGCCACGGCAATACGCAATACGTTTGACATAGTTATTCCAGAGGAACGAAAGTGACCTCAAACAGCCTAGGCCAGTGTTTCCCGGTCAGGAGAAAACGCTGACGTTCACGAATGTGGGCAATTCCATTGAGCACGTCGGCACCGGCGCGTTCCGAAGGCGACAACAAACCCGACGCATCGATCAACGCCGTCACACGGCCCGTTTTGGGATCGATCCGCGCGATGGTATCGGTCTGCCACAGGTTGGCATAAACCTCACCGTCAACACATTCAAGTTCGTTGAGCTTGGACAGCGGGACTCCATCCTGCGTTACAGCGATTTCGCTCTGTTTCTCGAACGAGTTGGGGTCGCGAAAGCTCAGCCTGTCACTGCCGTCGCTCATCACCAGACGGGTTCCGTCAAAACACAGCCCCCAACCCTCGCCTTCGTATTTATGTTCGGCGACTGCAACGAGGGTTGCCATGTCCCAGACGATGGCGCGTCCGTTTTTCCACGACAGTTGCACCAGGTTGCGGCCCACGCGTGTAAGGCCTTCGGCAAAGATCTCGTTGGGCAATGCGACCATTTGCTCGACCACGCCAGTTTGCAGGGCCACCCGTCGTACGGTTGACTGACCGTTCAGGCCGGTGCTCTCTAGCAACTGACCACCGCCCCATTCCAAACCTTGCGTGAACGCGGTCACATCGTGGGGATAGATCGCCTCGACGTGAACGCGCAATCGCTCGACCGCCGCCGGAGCGTCCGATACCCGCGTGCAGGCAGAACCGCACGCAAGTCCTTGCAGCGCAATCGTCGCTATCAGCAGTTTGGCCCCGTTCACGGCGCCGATACTACTCTGGGAAAAGCCTAGAAGTGCAGTCCGAAAACCAAGCGCAGGATCGGTTCGAGTCCGCCCTGCTTGCCGATACCCGGACCCGTCACCGGAATGGCGCCATCTTTTTGCGAAAAGCCCACGGAAGGCGCCACGTCGACCGTTCCGGTTCCGGAAAGGCCGCCCTCGAGGTCAAAGGAAACCCCCACCGGCATACCTCCCTTGATTGGGGCGCTCGTGATGCCGAGGCCTGCCGAAACGCTGCCGAATGGCGTCCAGGCCGAATCGGAAAAAGACGGCAAGGCTCCATTCATCGAGAAATGGTTGTTTCGTCCACCCAACGCGAGACGCGCAAAGGGACGCAGCCACCAAGCGTGCTCGTAACGCAACACGCCCGTCGCCGCGTAGGTATTGCTGCGCATGGCTGTCGAGCCAAAGGTCCAGGCACCATTGGTCTCAAGATGTTGCCAGTCGGCCCCAGCCGAAAGCATCAACCTCGGCGCAACTTCCCGAAGCTTCATGAGGACGAGGAGACCGGCGCCCGACACGTTCTGATCTTTCGAGAAAAGCTGAGCATCTTTGTCCAGCAGACGCGCATTCTGTACGACGAATGCGGCGAAGAACCGAGTGTCTCGCCGGATTTTGGGTTCGGAATCCGGCGGCGTTTGCTGCACCGAAGCGAAATGAGGATAGCGCTGCGGCGGTGTATTGGACGCGGCCGCAGCCTCGACCGGAACGACATTTGTCAGCTGGGGGCGCGGCGCTTGCAGGTTTACCGGAGCGTCGACCGCAACCGGTTGACCCTGCCCTGGTGCATTTGTGTTTGCGGCAGTTTCGTCCGTTTGCGCGTAGGCCGACGCCACCTGCACCTGTATCACAGGGACTAGAGCGAACATCATCCAGGTTTTCATTGATTTGCTCCCGGCAATACGCGTGAGAAACGATCTTGCAAGTCGACCGCAACGATGCCCTGTAAGGAATGTGCACTCGCCCGATCGAGCGTTGACGCATCAAGGGCCGTCACGTATCCAGCCGTCCCGGGATGCGACACCAGCATCCATTGTTTTGCTCCGGGCGCCGCCGGTAGAATCACGAGCTCAAGCGGCATTGCATCCAGCCTTGCCTCGGAAGTGCTGAGGTTGGCGGCGGGATTGAGTTGCGGCAACGGGAACCGTCCCTTGTTATCCGGTTGGCTTCCCACTACCCAAAGGCCCGGCTGGCCCGGTGGTTTGCGAATGGATGCAAACGACAGCGCGAAGTTAAGAGACGACAGCGTACGGGACGCCAAATTCAGCACACTCAACCGCGATTCGCCGTGTTGCACGAACACAAGACCGAGGTTGTAAAGTGGTAACACATCGTTGACTGGAGCGAGATCAATCGGGGTGAGGTTGCGGGTCTTCAGGTCGGAGAGCCGATTCAGATCCACGAAGGTGGCCTTGTTGCCGCCCTGAGAGTTGTACAGCAAGGCGCGGGGACGAATGTCAGTTTCGTCGGGTGAAGGACCATCCCAGGTCAAGATCCGATTGGCGGTGTGCACCATCGGAATGGAGAGGGATCGGCTGGTATCGAGGTGCAACACGACGATGCGCGACTCACCGTCGGAAACGAGAAGGCGCATTCGTACCACTTTTTTATCCGGCTGACCCACCACAGGCTCTGTTTCCGGATAGAGCACCATGTCCTGCGGATTGCCACCAACGGCGAGCTGGCTGAGCGAGGGCAAAAAGTCGTTCTTGCCGTTCGCGATTTCGGCCGCCGGTACCGGCGTCAGACTGAGTGCGATGATATCGGATGATCCCGTCGCCCGCAGGTACACCACCGGATCGCGTCGCGGTAGCATGGCTGACGGATCTTCCGGTGCCCCCGGATCGAA
>JAYUPZ010000474.1:0-3218 GCA_043759805.1 Myxococcales bacterium
GTATCAACCAACGCTGCCACGATCGTACAGCTCCTCCCGTGTCCAGGCACGATCGTCACTTGAAGAGGGTGACTTGGGCGATTGTTCCAGCCGCCTGGAGGCTTCGTCGAAGAGCCACAATCGTCTATTCGTGGCAGAGCCAGCGGCTTTACGCTGGGCCGGGGCGCGCTTTACGACTCGAATGCCGTCGCCCGCTGGGACCCAATCGATCTCGTCCCCAGGTCGAATCGAGAACTGTTGCGCAATGACCTTGGGAACGGTCACCTGAAGCTTGCTTGTCACGCGAGCCATTTCCTTACTTTAGCAAGGATACATTCCTTGTCAAATCAACCGCGGCGAGGAACAATATCAGTTCGTCTCGGCGGCTTTGATTGCAAGGGATACACCAGACTGCACTGAATACACGCAGCGTCGCAAAAGCAACCGACGATGGTGATGCATTCACTGATGCATCATTTGAATTGGGTGTGTTTGTCGTCGTTCGAACGTTTTCCCTACCCCATGGCCTTTCCTTCGTACACAAAATTCTTGACACCCTCATGCCTGTCGCGCTTTCATCCGTAGCACAGCACCCTCTTGATCTTCGACGACCTGTAGCCGAATTATCCGGTGCGGGAACGGTTACCGACGCAGACAGGGCATTGTTCAAGGTCTCCAACCGCACCGTCCTATCGTTCCGTGCCACGCAGACGACAACACGACAAGTCGCCTTGAGCGAGAACCGAAATTCTCAAAACCACGCCCGCTGCATTGTAAACTCCGCCCGTGACTCCGACACTCTCTGCACTTCTTGAACTCGTCTCGTCCCGATCGACCGAGGACAGCTTTCCACACCGAGACGAGCTGCATGGCCTTCTTGATCCATTTCGCGCGCTTACCGATCAGGAAACCGCGCGTTTGGCACTTGCCGCAGCGATCCGAAAATCCGGGCGCATCGGTGCGCAGGTTGCAGCAGAATCGCTCGCGTATCTCGCTCGACACGATAGCCTTTCGCTCTTGCTCGGCATCATCGAAGACGAGATTTTGCCACTGTATCAACGGGCCGGGGCAGCCGTTGCGTTGTCCATGTTGTGCGACGAAATACCCAACCTCGCGTCGGAAAACGAAAAGACCCTGTGTGCCATTCTTTCGATGGCCGATATTCTTGCCACCAGCGAGGGCGACAACGGTCGCGGGTTCAAGGTCATCGCAGATACCTATCTCGCGGGAAGCGATGAAGCTCGATTCCACTTCGTTGATGCGCTCAACGATCTCGCAGGCCAGCACCAACTCGACGTGGCTCCCGCGTTGATGTTTCTCGTGGGCGTCGAGGCGAATGAACGCAATCGGCATCATTTGCTGGAGCGTATTGCCGCCGGGCGTTCGCAGCGTGCCGCAAACCTATTGGCCACCTTTGCGAAAAAGACAGAAAAACCAGGCGACGCGAAGATTGCCAGAAAGCACCTGCATTTCCTTCGATCTCGCGGCATCGAGGGCCAGGTGGAGATCGAGTTCGAGAACGCACGTGCCTATTCGACCGGCGTCGACGGCGATGCCTGCTTTGCCCTCAATGTGGTTGTTCCGAGAGCGCCTACCTTCAATTTCGTCCAGCTGATTTTCCACGCTACGTCCGGGATACGCGACTGTTTTGTGCAATCCAATTTGTCAGCGCGATCCATTGAATCCATCCAAGAAGAAATTCGAGACAACGTCGGATCTCTCTGGGCAGAGATACCGCTTTACGCCGCGATCCAGATCATCAAGGATCTTGGCTTCGATCGCGAGAAAGTTCGCGACAAAGCCGAGTTTGATGCCGTGTCTCGATTGATTGCGCCGTTGTTGGCCGGCGCCACAAAGATGTCTCCCGAACCCGAAGTATCACCTGGCTCGATGACGTCGGACGAGATCACACGGATCCTTGAACACGAGGGATTCGAGTACTGGTTCTTCGAGGCAAGTGAGGCCACGATTAAACCATCCATCGAGGCACTCAAAGAAAAGCCCGAGTCGAAGCGAAGCCTTTTGTCAGAGGTGGCGAAAGTACAAAAAAGACTGACCCAAACCAACGAGCCGCACCGACTGTCCGTCATGCTCCGACATCAGTCTCTTGTTCTGACGCACGCGGATCGTGCATCGCAACCGCTTGCCGAATTGTGTCGCCGCGCAAGCCACGAGGTCCGGACGCCCAAAAGTAAGTTTATGGAGGCGTTGGTTTTAAGGTCATTGTTCATGGCTTTGCAGCATGATGAGGAAGATCTTGCCATTCACGATGCCGAACGATGGTCGGAAGCGCGGGACCACTTGAGGGGCAGTCGTGGGAACATTGACTCACCTCGCAAAAGCGATATGGCCGCCCTCGATCTCTCGGCGTGTGTCCATGTCGCGATCAATTCGATCAACCGGCGCTTGCCCTCCTCCGAACGGGTATCGCTCACTGCGATCGAATCGGCGGCTCTCGACATCGGGCGGCTCCTGTCCGACCGCTATGGCCGCGTTCCGAATTACGATTTGGACCTTTTGGATTCCGAAATTGCGACGGCGCTCGCATCACACAAACTTTTCGCGCCCAGCAAAAATACGACGGATGCCCAGTTTATCGCGTCCGAGGTACAGATTTTTCTCGATGCGCAGTGTTTCGGAACTTGTGCGCACGCATGTCTGGAAGACGCCGACGGCGACGCTCGTGCTGCGTATCACGCCAAGGAATTCCCCTGGTTGATACCGGCGGGTCAATTGCGTTCAAAATATCGCGGGGACTGACACATCAATCCGGACGTTTGCTCTTCTGGTCATTCCGTCACACTGACATCCGACCGACATCCGACCAAAGCAGCGAAAGGTCGAGCTCGATGGCGTCGAAGGATGCGGATAGGAAGAATAAGCGCGGTACACTGCCGTCTACGATCCCCTGGACCCCAAAAATTCCTGTTTGACAACTCGTGTTATGTCAACTTTTCAGGCCCCTCCTCCCCCCCCACGGCGGGTGATCCGAGACACTAAACTGCGCGGACCCGCATGCGCCCGAGGAAACGCCCAGAAGCAATCCGCGCGGGGCCTTCGAAACGCATACGGCCATTTGCCATGACTCCCTCTTGTGCCATGACGGCCTTCGCCCACTGGCAGTTGCCGGCTGTTCAGAACCATCACGCAACCTGTAACCGGGGCACCCGATGACATTGCGTGTCGGGCGCGCATTTATACCTTCGACGCACACCGGAAAAGACGTTGCTGCATCGTTT
>JAYUPZ010000475.1:0-3212 GCA_043759805.1 Myxococcales bacterium
TTGGCCGCCTTCGACTGTTGATCGGCAGTGGCATCGACGTGGTCGAGAACCCGCGCGACCCGCTTGCGGGCAAACTGCAACCGATCGCCATCATCGCTATTCCAGCCGCAACAAGGCCCGTGTCCGCCGGCATGGGCGCTGGCCATCCACAGTCCGCCCAGGACGAGCGCAGGGCCTGCGAGAAACATCCAGCGCATGCGTCGTCGAGCGCGGGAGAAGGGGCCACGGCGGCTGCCCGAGGCGTTCTGGTTCTGGGATTCTTCGGATGGGTTCGTTGTGCTCATTGGGTCTCCTTGGGTATCGTGGCTGCGAACATCGCGGCCTTCACACCACTCAGCATTGAGCCCGGGGTTTTCGCGGACATTGCGCAAAAGTAAAGTTGTGTAAAGGCGTCCGGTTCTCGCGTTGCCGGTGTTGAGTTATTGTTCGGGCCCCATGACGCTTGAAGCCAAAGATGCTCGGCACTTCCCATGTGAATCGTGTGGCGCGGATCTCGAATTTCACATCGGCGCGCAGCGGCTAAAGTGTCCCTATTGCGCTTTTGAGAAAGATCTCGCGCGGCCGGCGAAGGACGTTGCGGAGAACGAGCTCCAGCAGGTGCTCGAACGGCTGAATAAAACCAGTCGTACGGTTGCAGAGGCTGCAAACGACGCGCGCAAAGAAGTTCTCTGCGGTGGCTGTGGGGCGACCACCGTGTTCGAGGGCAGCCTGGCGACCTCTGAATGTGCGTATTGCTCCCTGGTCATTCAGATTTCGAACGCTCACACGGCGCCTGAGCGGCTCATGGTGGATGGGGTTCTGTCCTTTTCGATCGAACGTGAGCACGCACACGCGCAGCTTGTTCGCTGGGTGAAATCGCGCTGGTTTGCGCCCAACGCTTTCAAAAAGAAAGGCATCAGCGGAAAATTTCAGGGTGTCTATCTGCCTTTCTTTACCTTCGATGCGATGACGTATTCGCAATACACCGGCGAGCGGGGTGACAACTACACCACCACCGAGGGCACCGGGAAGGACCGCAAGACGGTTACACGCATTCGTTGGCGGTCGGCAAGCGGTGCATTGCAGATCTTTTTCGACGATGTGCTGGTTTGCGCAATCAAGAATATTTCCCAAAAATTGGTACTCGGACTTGAGCCGTGGCCGCTCGATAAGCTCGGTGGTTTTCAATCCGAGATGTTGTCGGGATATCAGTCCCGGGTATATGAGGTCGATCTGCCAGAAGCCTTCGCCATCGGTCAGGCACGGATTGACGAGGACATTCGTGCTGCAGTTGAGCACGACATCGGGGGCGATTATCAGCGCATCCACTCGGTATCGACGGACTATTCGGCGCTCAAGTACAAGCACGTGCTGTTGCCCGTGTGGATGATGAGCTACCGCTTCGCCGAAAAGGTGTTTCAGATCGTCGTCAACGCCCAGACCGGTGAAGTGCAGGGCGAGCGGCCCTGGAGCTGGGTCAAAATAAGTCTGGCCGGTGTGACGGCGGCGTCGCTTGTTGGGCTCGGCATCTACTGGGCGAATTAGTCGCGCGGTGGCCCTGCTTGGCACCCTCGACGGGGGAGGGCATGCTGCTCGAAAGAAAGAATTGATCTCGTTTGGCGGGACCTGGATCTTTTTTCGCGATCAGCCGTTAATACCCGCATGCACATGACGCGTACGGGGAAATGGATCTTGGGTTCGGTCGCCGTGGCGGCGGTTGTGGCCGGCTTTGTTTCGGCCGGAGTGGCACAAAAAGTTAGCCAGAAAGAACTTGGCGGCCCGGCCCGGTATCTCACGGCGCTTTCAACCGACAAGCAGGTGTACCGTTCCGGTGAGACGGTCTGGGTGCGCGGCGTGATCTTGAATGCGTTCGATCACCGACCGTTGAAGGAATCGGCGAATGCAGCGATTGAAGTGCGCGGACCCAAGGGAGAGGTTGTCGCTTCCGGCAGGAGCCAGAGCAAAGATGCCGTCTGGTCATTTTCCTGGACCGTTCCCGAGGGATATGCGGGTGGTGAATACAAGTTGAAGGCAACCTATCCTTGGAACGGTCACCCACCGTCTGAACGAAAATTCGACGTGCGGGTTTACCGCGCGCCCCGTTTGAAGTCGCAGATTGTGTTTTTGCGCGATGGTTACGGCCCGGGCGACCAGGTGACATCCACCGTAACCGTCAAGCGTGCCGAAGGTGGTTTTCCAAAGGGTGCGCAAGTGACGGCGACCGCTCTGGTGGACGGCGTCGAGGTAACACGAATCGCGTCGACCGTGGATGCCAGAGGTCAGTGTCAGGTGAGCTTCAACTTGCCCAAAACCATCGAACGCGGCGAGGGCACCATGGCCTTTGCCATCGCGGATGGCGGTGTCGTCGAAACTGCGACCAAGACCTTGCCGATATTGTTGCAGACGCTGGATCTGTCGTTGTATCCCGAAGGCGGCGATCTGGCGTCCGGGGTGCTCAATCGCGTCTATTTCCAGGCGTTGACCCCGGCACAAAAACCGGCCGACATCGCGGGTGTAATCGTCGATGGCAATGGAAAAGTTGTGTCACAGTTCCGCTCTGAACACGAAGGCCGTGGGCGATTCGACTTCGTTCCGGAAACCGATGTTCGCTACACCTTTCGGGTGCAGGAGCCTGCCGGAATCAAAAAAACCTGGATCTTGCCCGAGGTGAAGGTGGGCGGCGTCGCGCTTCGTGCCCGTGAAGATGTAACCCGAAGGGGCGGCACCGTGATGGTGCAGGTTGGCAGCGCGCGACAGCGGACTGTCACGGTGACGCTTAGCCATCGTGAACGTGTGCTTGGCACAAAGAAGGTCACGCTCAACAGCAAGTCTCTCGTCGAGGTCGCGCTTCTGGCCCGTGGCGCCGATGGCGTTTTGTCGGTGCTGGTGTCGGGAGAGAAGGGCGAACCGTTGGCCGAACGTTTGCTGTATCGGCAGCCGTCGTCAGTGCTACGGGTGGAACTGCGGCCTGACAAGCGGACGTATATTCCGGGGGAAACCGTCAAGTTGACCGCAATTGCAACACGCGATGGTCAGCCCGTTTCGGCGGTGATTGGATTGACTGTGACGGATGATGCGGTGCTTGAGATGATGGAGAAACGCGATCAGGCGCCTCAGCTTCCCGTCATGATGCTGCTTGAGCCCGAGGTCAAGGAAATGGCGGATGCGCACGTGTATCTCGATTCACGCAACCCGAAGGCGCCGCGGGCGCTTGATCTCTTGCTTGGAACGCA
>JAYUPZ010000476.1:0-3211 GCA_043759805.1 Myxococcales bacterium
GCGGCCTTTGGCGTCAACGCTCAGGTGGCAAACGACGCCAGCAAATTGGCAGGCGCAGCATTCGGTGCTGGCGCAGGTGACAATTCCGGCTTTTTGCAGCTCGTAGCCTTGAAGGATCAGCCCGCGGCAGGCAACGGCACCCGTACCTTTGTCGATCAGGCCATCAATGTGCTTGGCAATGTCGGAACGGCCGCCGCCAGCACCCGGGGCGCCCATGAACTGGAACTGGCCCGTTCCGAGGTGCTCGCCGGGTTGCGCGACGGCCTCTCGGGCGTGAGCCTGGCCGAGGAAGCGGCGAACCTTTCGCAATACCAACACGCGTCGGAAGCTGCAGTACGGTTTATTGGCACTGTCGACCAAATGCTCGATTTCCTCATCACCAATCTGTGAGAAGCCATGCGTGTCACTGAAACCCGAATGATCGAAACCGCATCGGAACAGACCTCTCGTCAACGCTCGCGGGTGCAGGAGGCCAGCGATGCCCTCCAGACCGGTGTTCGCGTGGATCGCCCCTCCGACGGTGTGACAGACTGGGCAGAGGGCATGCGCGCCGAGGTTCGCCACACGATGAGCGAACGACGCGGCAACGCCGTTGCTCGTGCAAACGAACGTTTGGGGGAAACCGATCGGGCTCTTTCGGGAATCGGCGAAGGACTGAGCCGCGTACGTGAACTCACCGTTCAGGCCGCCAACGATACTTACACTGCCGCTCAGCGTTCCGGCATCGCGCAAGAAGTACAGGCCCTGCGTGCCCACATGCTTGGCCTTGCAAACACACAAGGGCCCGACGGAGAATTTCTGCTCGCAGGAACGGCCGGCAACGCTGCCCCCTTCGGCGCCAACGGTGTCTACGTGGGCAACGGCACCCGACGTCAGATTGAGGCCAGTGAGGGACATATCGGTACCTTCGCGGTCACAGGGCAAGCGCTAACCACGGCCACGGGTGTTGACGTGTTTACGACCCTCGACAACGTCATCGCCTCTCTCAACGGCAACGATGGTGATGCAATCCGCGCGAACCTGAACGACCTTTCAACGGCCGTCGATCAGGTTGCCAACGCCCGTACCGAACTTGGTTCACAATCGGCCGCACTCGATGTCGTTGACAGCGCTCGCCGTGATTTCGAGGTCGAACTGGCCCGCATGCAAGAGCGCGCGATCGGGATTGATCCGGTGGACGCTGCAACCGATTTCGCCCGGGCCAGTGCCGCGCTCGACAGCGCTCGTGCCGTCGCAGAGCGCATCGTCGCCATCGCACTTGGCCGTTAATCAAGGGGCAATGTGAATTTCTCAAATTCCCCCCTAGAGGGTTTCGCAGGTTGGACGAACCATCTCCTTGAAGGGCGCACAGAGCGCCATCACAAAAGGAGAAAAAATGGCACTCGTAATGAATACCAACACCGCGTCCCTCAGCGCTCAACGACACCTGAACGGTGCTCAAGGACAACTGGGCGACAATATCGCTCGTCTCGCATCGGGCATGCGCATCGTCAAGGCAGCGGACGACGCTGCCGGCCTCGGTATCTCCGAAGGCTTGAAAGCAGACATCCGCAGCATGGCGCAGGCAGAACGCAATGCGAACGACGGCATCTCGATGATTCAAGTCGCCGAAGGCGCGATGAACGAACAATCAGGGATCCTGGTTCGTATGCGCGAACTGGCAATGCAAGCTGCCAACGGTACGCTTGGTGCCGTGGAACGCGGTTACGTCGAAACGGAACGCGCAGCGCTGGAACTGGAGATCGATCGCATCGCGAACGTGACCGAGTTCAGCGGAACCAACATGCTGGCAGCGGGTGCAACCGTCGACATGCAGGTCGGCATCCAAGGCGGTACGGGCGACGTGGTCACGGTGACCTTCGGTGCCACGACCGCTACCAGCCTCGGCGTGCAGCTCACAGACTTCAGCACCGCCGGCGGTGCCCAGGCAGCCCTGGCAACCATCGACACGGCCATCCAGACCTTGTCGACGACACGCGCCGGCATCGGTGCCGCGCAGAACCGCCTCTCCATCACGGTCTCGAACCTGGCGAACTCCCACGAAAATGCATCGGCCGCCAACTCGCGAATCCGCGACGTGGATGTGGCCAAGGAAACAGCCCAGTTCACACGCAACCAAATCGTGTCACAGGCCGCGGTTTCGGTCCTCGCACAGGCCAATCAGCTCCCTTCGCTGGCCTTGTCGCTGCTCGGCTAACCCGCAGCGAATGCGAGAATTCCTCCGGGCGCCGGGTTCAAATCCGGCGCCCGTTCTTTTTTCTCCCGGGTCTTAGTCCACAAACCCCAGGCGCAGGCGGTCCACCATGATTTCGTTTTCGGGCATCTCATCCGGCATCGATACTCAGGCCATCGTCGATCAGCTGATCTCCGTTGAACGCGCCCCGATTACAACGCTCAACCAGCGCAAGACTGCCGCGAACACGCGCCTTTCAACCCTCGGCAACCTGATCACCCGCCTGAAGGCACTCAAGACCAACGCCCAGGGACTCGACACCGCAGTTGAAGTTCAGGCGTTGTCTGCAAAATCCAGCAACGCCGATCGCGTCGGCGTCACTGCTTCCAGTCTAGCGACGGCGGCGAGTTACGATGTCCTCGTCAACAACCTCGCAACCGCGCACACCAGTCAGTCCAAGGGATTTGTATCGAACACCAACGGCATTGCAGGCATTGGCAGCGTGCAAATCACGATCGGGGGCGGCGCGCCGGTGACGGTAAACTACACGAGCGCTGATAACCTGGATGCCATCGCATCACGCATCAACACCAACGTCACAGGCGTCATCGCTCGTGTGTTGCACGACGGCACCGATTACCACTTGATGATCTCCGGCAAAGACACGGGAGCCGCCAAACAGATTTCGTTCGTCGAAGGCGGAAGCACACTCGCCCTCGTCGAGCGAAGTGCTGCACTCGACGCCAGTATCACGCTCAACGGTGTTTCGATTACACGTCCGACCAACGAGTTTTCCGACGTGGTAACCGGCGTCACCTTCACCGCCATCGCCAAAACGCCAGTCGGCGAGTCGGCGACAAAAGTCAACGTCACAGCTGATCTTGAGGGCCAAAAAGCCAAGCTCAAGGCGCTTATCGAAGACTACAATGGCGCAGCCGAGATCGTGACCAATCAAGTCACCTACAACGGTACAAAAAAAGGCGAAAACAGCTTCTTTGGTGATTCGACCTTTCGCTCGCTCCAGGGGCGGTTGTCTGC
>JAYUPZ010000477.1:0-3202 GCA_043759805.1 Myxococcales bacterium
CCACAACAAAGATAGCGCGGTAGAACTCCTTACCGCTCACCTTCGCGATACCCCTCCGTTGATGTCCAGTTTGGTGCCTACGGTACCAGCGGAATGCGATGCACTTGTCACCGACCTATTGCTTAAAAATCGGGACGACCGTCCCAAGAGCATGAGCGATGTTGCTGGCAGAATGGCTCAGATTCGGGGTTCACTGCCCGACATTCAGGAAGAGCCCAAAGCACGTTCCACAGACGTTCTAAACGTTTCCAACACTCCCGACCCCGACGTTGCAGTGCCAATGGCCCTGGCGGTTGGTGCTACGGCATTTCTGCCGGACCCCGTGGATGGAAACGGATCCCCTGATGCACCGGGCACTGATGATCGGCCCATCGTGCTGCACTCGACCACGCTACGCGCGTCCGCGGTGTCAAAGATACCTACGGAGGAAAATTCATCCGCGACTGGCTCCACCTTTCCGAACCATCGCAAGCGGATTGCAGTGGTTGGCGGCGCTGCAGCACTTGCAGTGGTCGCGGCTCTGCTGTTCTCCCCGAGCAAAAGCGTTCCCAAACGGTTTGAAGCAAGCGCCGGCCTTCAGCCAAATCACCAAGTTTCGCAAGAGGTTGACGCCTTGCCCAAGCCCGTAGTCGTTTCTGGTGAGGCGCATGATGAGCCCATCGTCGTTCCGAAAGAAATTTCATCTGTGCCTATGATCCGCGTGCTCGTCAAGAACGCGCGCGAAGGAATCACGGCATCGATTGACGGAAAACACGCGCGGCTCTCAGGCAGTCCGGCCAATTCTACCCGGTCCATCATGGTGCCTGACGATGGCCAATCGCATGTGTTACGGTTCGACACGCCACGCTTCAAGCCCTTCAAAACGACTGTGTCTCCTGGGCGCCAAGCTGCCATCACAATTCAGAACACGCTCATAACCTTCTAAAGTACATCATGCGTAACCACTGCATTTTGATTGTTTCGATCGCCATCGCGTTCTCGACACTTTTACCGTTGCGTCTGTCGCGTGCCGAACCCACGACTGCTGACAGCGCCCACGCTGAACAGAAGACGAAGGCCGCACGCAAGCTTCTTGAAAAGCGCAACTTCGACGAGGCCCTGAGGCTTTTCAAAGAGGCGTATGCTCTTAATCCGAAGGTCGACTATCTGTACGACATTGCCGTGACTCTCAATGCGCTAGGGCAGCACAAAAAGGCGCTTGAATATTTTGATCTGCTGATCGAGGAGGCGCAGAAAACCGCCACGCCAGAAGTGGTTGTCGAGGCGCTCAAGCAGCAAAAAGAACTGCGTCGGAAGTTGGGAATGATCGAGATCGTATCGAATCAAGACCGAGCGCTCGTTTCGATCGATGGTATTGCACAAGGGGAGACGCCCCTTCGGTCATTGGCGTGGGACAAGGGGCCCCATACCATTATGGTAACCAAAGAGGGGTTCCAGTCTTTTACGAAAACCGTGCAACTGTACGACGGTCAGATTGAGAGGGTACAAGTGCTGCTTGCGCCGCTGGCGGGACCAGCAAATGTTGTTGCCGTCGATCACAGTGCGACTGACACCATGGCATCCGCCGCACCCAGTGGGGATGCGGTTGCTCAAGTGTCTTCGGAGCCTGCGGCCGACACCGTTGAGCGCGCAACATCGACCATCGATCTCAATGCGTCCGTCGGACTTTCATCATGGTCCGGCGTCAACAGGGATCCTGGGCCTTCGGCAGCCTTTGGGTTGCGTGGGGCGTATAAGTTGTTCGATGCAAACAACTTGGAGGCCCATGGCGGACTGCGCCTGGCCTTCGGAACGATATCAGAGACGATCGATGGAACTGCCAGCAGCAACAATTTTTGGTCGGCGCTGGTCAGCCCATCCGTGCGTTACCACTTGCTGCCGAACAAAGTATCGGTGCGTTTCGAGGGCAACGTTGGGATAACTGCGTTGTCCGGTGTCGCGCCCGGCTCAATTCTTCTGACATCCGAAGCTACGCAAGTGGACGGCATGGCCGCCATGTTTGAGTTGCGCCCGTTGCTCGCCTTCGAGTATCAGGTCGTAAAAAATTGGTTCGTCACCGCGCACATCGCTTACGCGATGAGCTTCGCCCCCAACCTCTATTCCAGTAGCACCATTTCACGCGTCGATCTGGGCATCGGCGTCGCACATCAGCTTTAAGAAGGGTTCATTCAAATGAGTTCACAAAACGAAACGCGACAATCGCGCACACGCTCAATCGTATCGCTGTGCGCCCTGGGGCTAGTGCTTTGCGGATGCAGCAACGCTTCAACATCCATGACAAAGTCAGATGCCAGCGACGGTGCAGGCGGGACCATCGGTACGGGAGGGATGTCCGACGGCGTCGGAGGTATGGGCGGGGAGCCGGGCACTGGTGGAATCCCAGGCACGGGGGGCAGCCTGGCGGGGACCGGCGGCGTTCCTGGCACGGGTGGAGTGCTCGGGACTGGGGGTGTGGCTCCCTCAACGGCGGGTATTTGGGACACGTCTTTGTGGGATGTGGGTACCTGGCAGTAGTTCATCGAAACGCATTGAGCGAATGACGGAAGGACCAACCATGTCGCAAAAATTTAAGCAGCATCAGTGGTGGATATTTACGGTGGCACTTGCAACACCTTTGGTTGCGATAGCGGCCGGTGTCGTGCCGCACGTGTTCACAAGCGGGACGCCGATAGCGTCGAGCCAGGTCAACGCTAACTTCAAAAGTGTGACGGACCGATTGAACGCGATAGAGGCCAGACCAACTGAGCCCGCAATAACGTACTTCTATTCAGGCGCCTTCGCGACGCCCAATGAGTGGGAAGCAGACCTTATGCTAAACGGCAACTACGGGCGCTTCTGCCAAGAGATTGGAAAGACATTTGTGTCCGCCAAGGACGTGCTGAAACGGCACTACAATTCGGGACGCGGGCAGGGTTTTTTCTACAAAGATTGGTACTACGTCGGACCACGCCATAGCGAGGTTGACACCTTATATTGGGCCGAAGACGACGCCGGAAAACTCCCGACCAGCGGGTACAACGTTTGGAAATACAGCGGGCAAAGGGGCTGTTGCATCCAGGTTGAAAATTGGACCATCGAACTTACAGCGTTCATTACGTGCAAGTAGGCGCATGAGCCTAAAACCCATTACAGACCAGAGGACGCACATGTCGCACAAATTCAAACAACATCAGTGGTGGATCTTCACCGTAGCCATATCAAC
>JAYUPZ010000478.1:0-3194 GCA_043759805.1 Myxococcales bacterium
GCCGCGTGGGTGGTTTCGTGCTGATTGGAAAGACCAGAGACCGAGATGCCGCCGTCGGCTCCGCCGAGCTGCAGGGTGGCCACGCGCGAGAGGTCACACGCAAAGGCCGATCGGATGACATCGATTTGCCGGCGAATTGACGTTTGCGGGTCTGCTGAATCCACCCCTGCGACCGGCTTGCTGCACCCTGCAGCGACAGGGGCCGCGGCCGCTTTGAGGCGGGTCTCAAGCTGGTTGATCCCGTCGAGGTGGGCATCGCACATCTGCTTTTCCGCGGTGCCAACACGGCCACACACCGCCTTGAGCTCCGCGCGGGCGGTGTCGATGACCCGCTGTTTGAGCATCTTCTCCTTTAAAAAGAGCGAATTGTCCGGCGGTGCCGTGCCAGATTGCACCTTGAGATTGGCGAACAACGTGTCGAACGCCTGTTTCGCCGAGTTCATTGGCTTTACCGGGTTGCCGCCCGACACGAAAAAGGCGTTTCCGTGGCTACCGCCCCCGGCATTCACTCCCAAAGAGATTGATTTGTAGGTCGTGGGGGACTGCGCGTACAGCGCGTTCGCCACGATTTGATCGATCGAGGGCGTCGCCGCGTAATCGCCGTTTTTCCAGGAGCCGGTGAAAGTCCCGTTGATGCCTTGTCCGTGCTCGTTGTCGTTCTCGTGGGTTTTCCACTCGGCGTTCCACCAGGCGCTTGACGAGTTCATGAGGCCGTCGACGTACAGCAGCTTGGACTTGTGCGGACTCAGAGCCTGTTGTGTCTCGCCCAGCGTGAAACTGGCCCCCTCTCCCGTGGGCCAGAACGAATTTTCCAGGTACCCCATCGGGTGGAACACGCACAGTAAACGTTTCGGTGCAGCGCCCTGCGCGAATGCGGCGTGGGGCAGCAGCGTCATCAACTTGCCGGCGGCGGCGCCACCAACGATGGATGAAATGAACTTTCTTCGCGACGATGCCAGCTTGATCATTGTACTCCTCCACGAAAACGAAATGCGTCGGTCAATACGAACGAGAGCAACGAGGACGGCAGGTCGCCGTCGCCCTTGCCTAGCGCCATCGCGAACCTTTCGACGGTGCATGCATCTGCGTCGGTCGCTTCACGTCCATACGCAAAGCGGAACCATTGCGTGCCCAGGCAGGCCCGAACCTTTTGACTTTCGCCCAACTTCGCCGACAGCTCGATGGCGTTCTGGAATGTGCCTTCAACATCCGATTCGCCCACGATCTCGCCTGAGCTGTCGACGGCTTCGCCGTTGGGATAGCTAGTTCGATACCGCCCCAGGGCGTCATAGTTCTCGAAACCGAAGCCAATTGGATCCATCAGCGTGTGACAACCCGAGCACGTCGGGTCGTTCTGGTGCTGCTCGAGGAGGGCGCGTTGGGGGAGCGTGTCGGCGTTGGCCGGCGTCCTGAACACGAGGTTCGCGGGTGGAGGCGGCAGCGGATCGCACATCAGAGTTGCGCGCACAACCAGACCGCGCTGCACCGCTGCGTACGGCGTGGGCGTTTGCGGCTCTGCTGCCATGAACGCCGGGGAAGTCAGCAACCCCGCACGGGTGCCATCCTTTATCTCGTAACGACCACCCGTCACCTGATTTGCTGCCACCTTGTAGATGGGCAAAAGGGGCGCGCTCGGAAAAGCCAGGGGTGCCGTGAAGATCGACTTGACGGTCGCCTGGCCATTGGACGCGGCGTAAGCAACAAAGGATTTCATTTCATCGACCATGGCCTGACGCAGCTCCGGCGTGAACGCGGCCGCGTCCTTCTTCTGGACCGTGGTTCCCTTCGTGAGCTTTGTGGCGTGCAGTAGCTGGGTGAAAAATTCGCCGAGTGAGCCGCCGAATCGCGCGTCGCTCATCAGGCGTTTGGCCTGTTTCTGGATGCCTTCGCCCGTGTTGAGCTCACCAGCCTTGGCCGCGGCCAGCAGCGCAGCATCGGGCATGGTGTTCCACAACAAATACGAAAGGCGCGACGCGATTTCACTTGAGGTCAACTTCGCGACGCCGTTCAACGGAGAAACACCGTACTCGGCGAGATACAGGAAGTTCGGCGACTGCAGCACCGACTGCAATACAAGGCGGAGCCCCTGCGCAAAACCATCCGCTTTCCCAACGTTGTACGTCTCCGTCAACAGGGTCATCTCTATCGCGGTCAACTCGCGGCGGTACGCTCGCGCGCCGAATTCCTTGATGAACTTCGCCGCGCAAACATCGTTGCCAGCGGTGGCGGGGTCACAATTCGTGAGTCGGCCCGGATCGGCTACCGCCAGTGCCGCCAGCACTTCGGCAGATTCAGCGTATGCGCTGATGTCGCTCGATTGCGGCGGCAACGTGTTCGTGGCGAAGGTGCCGGTGGTAGAATCGTCGAGAAAGTTGCCGATGTTTGCGTCGATCCCCAGCAGATCCTTCACCGTGTTGCGATACTGACGCTGGGTCAAGCGACGCCACTTGCCAGCGTCCACGGTCACCGTTGTGCTTGCGCATGCCGCCGGCACAGTCGAACCGGTTGCGCCGCCTTCATCAGGAACTGGCCGTTCGTAACCCATTTCGCCCTCCACTGGCTCGCCCGGCGACGGATCGACTGAACCGCCAGCGCCAGACCCTGGGTCGTCTTCGCGGCTCGGTCCCGTGATGGCTCCCGTGCAAGCCGAAACACCGATGCATACAGCAATCGCCACCGATCGAGGTTTACGCCACATCATACTTCCTTTGGTTCGTTCCCCCGGCCTGTACGCGATGGCGCCGAAGCACTCCACGTCGAGCCGACGCTTGTAACTGACTGTTGTCAGTGTGGCTCTTCAGGCCGATAGCGTAACTGTCCTGTAGGACAGTGTTCGCGTACGGTCGGATTTGCGACGCCGGGCAGCGCGCAGCGCCATGTGCACGGCAAGGTTCACGCGCCGGGATGGAGCGTTGGACTCAGTTCATCCGCCGGATTCAGCCAGAGTGCGCCTCAAGATCGGCAAGACTGCGAGGTCCTTGTCCCTGCCAGCGGCTTGCTTGGTGCGAATCAGAGCTGACAGGTTCAGCACGGTTACTTTCTGTTCACCAAGGACATGCGTATTGGATTCGCCACGCAATCCCTCGAATCCTTCCCCGGCGCCGATGCACCCCAGTACGTCGAGCGGACCGCAGTTTGTCAGCAACAGGTGGTGACCGTCACCCGCAATGGCGTCCGTCTGTGGACGTAACAGC
>JAYUPZ010000479.1:0-14471 GCA_043759805.1 Myxococcales bacterium
AGCGCCGTGCGGCCAGGGACGATCTGTACCTTTGGACAGCCGCGCGTAGGTAGCACGGCATCAAGGGTGAGCCCGCATTCAAGAACCTTGGGAAGGCAACCGGGCAATGAACCCACGGCGCTGTTCTTTCATCCCCCGCGAATCCAGGCCAGGTCGAACACGCTCTTCCGCCAAAGCGGGAATCAGAAACAAAAAATAAAGTTCCGCGTTCTGCGTTTCCCATCCACGCCGGGAGGCTTGTTAGCCCCGATGTGAGGACGCACATGAACCGCACCCTGACCACATTGCTGGCACTGACCCCGTTTCTATCCCTTGGCCTCGGCTGCGCATCGGATACGCCCGCGTCGACCTGCCCGGCGCCAAAAGGCATGGAGATCTCGAACTTCGAGGATGGCGGCAACGGCGTCGCACAGGTTGAAGGCCGAAACGGCGGCTGGTACGTCTACAACGATGGTACCGGTAAGCAACAACCGGCTGTCGGCAAGGTCTCACCTGCCGAAAATGGTGCATGCGAAAGCGCCTTCGCCTTGCGTACCACAGGCGTTGACTTCACCGACTGGGGAGCGGGAATCGGCACCGATCTCGCCACCGACAAGAGCAACAAAAAGACGGCCTACGACGGCAGTCGTTACAAAGGTGTGCGATTTTATGCTCGCTCGAATACGGGCCTCATCGCCGTTCGAGTGAAGATCCAGGATGCCAACACGACGCCAGAAGGTGGTATTTGCAACGATGCCATGAAGCTCTGCAACGACACCTTCGGCAAAGATGTGATGATCACGGCGGACTGGCAGCCCTACGATGTCGCCTTCGCGGATACCGCGCAGGAAGGATGGGGCGACAAATTTTCGGGAGTGGACACCAAGCGTCTCTTCGGAATTCAGATTCAGACGCGTACGTCTCCCTTCGACTTCGCCGTCGACGAGATGTCCTTCTACTAGTTTTCAAGCACCGGCAGCACCACGCTCGTGGTGAACGAGCAATGTTGCCGGTGCTTCGGTTTCTCTTGCCTGTCTCGCTTCGTCACACCTGGGACCGTGTTGACGAAGCGAGGCGGGACCCCCTCTTTCTGTCCCATTCAACCCCTGTTGCGAAAGCTCTTTTCATGAAGCGCACCCTGTCCTTTGTACTGTCGTTCATCTTTCTCGGCATGCCCAGTCTGGTGCTTGCAGAAGCCGCGGTAGACGATGCGGAAGAGCCCTCGGTCGAGTCGGCTGGTGCCAATCAAGAAGAGGAAGCCGAAGAACCAGAGTCAGCGCCGACCTTGACGGTCAAGCCGAAGCGGCAAGTGGCACGAATCGGTATGGCAGCCGACGCCACTTTGGTGGGCGGTCAGTCGACAGGCATCACGGGCGGTGGCGACGGTGAATGGAAATTCAACTTCAAGGGTTTCATGCGCGCACCCATGCGCCTCAGCCATGGAACGCTCGATGGGGAAACACAACTTCACTCGCCTCCGGTTGTACCCGATGCCAACTTTACGAACTGGCAGTACACCAACAACCTTCCCGGTCCCTGGGTCGAGATGTTGTTTCAGTACGGCAATGACCGGGTCAAAATGACGACGGCACTGGCATCGTACAACATCACGAGCGGTGGTTACCGAGAATTGCAGGCGCAACTCGGTATTGATCGCGCGTTCTTGACGCTGAATTTTCCCGAGGCCCTTTCAGAGCTTGGTGGTCTTTCTTGGAACGTTGGCGTGTTCTCGGATGCCTACGGATCTGCGGGTCGCTACGACGCGGGCATGTACCAAACCTTTCTTTTTGGAAAGACTCGCATCGCAGGCGAAACGCTGCGCGCCAACATGTTCGTGGGTGACGATTTTACATTGCTCCTTGACCACGGGTTCGGCAGCAAGACCGATCAGCAGCGTTGGACCGACCGCGCTGTGGCCCCAGCACCGGGTGATTCCTACCAGGCGTACGAGCCCTATCCAGGTCCGCAGCAGCAAGGCACCACCTTGTTGCACCACGCGCATCTCGCACTTGTTTACAAGGATCTTTTGACGACCACGTTGCACTACATGGACACATGGACCCGTGACCAGCGGGCCACTGCTGGCCAAAAGGACGGCAAGATTCAAATTGTCGGTGTGGATACGAAGTTCAGTGGCGGCTGGATGGGCGACGGTTACATCGGTGTGTCACATATCGATGCGAGCAACGCAGTTGCCGTTTCGGATTCGATCGAAGTCTTACACTCGCAGGGTGGTTGGCAGTTGGCCAACAACTACCTCGGGTCGGACGGTACCGGCAAGGTCACTTCGGTCTTGTTTCAGTATCGCTTCTCTCTTGCGGCCTTCATGTTGCGCCCGCAGGAATGGTGGGGTGACGGAACGGATCTCGTGGTGCACCTCTTCGGTATGTACAACAAGGTGGACAGTGGCAAGGACGTGCCACTCAACGGTCCGGGCAAGCAGAAGCTCAAACTTGGCGCAGATGCCGTGTACACGCCGCTGTCCTTCCTTGGCTTCGGCGGTCGCTTCGATCTCGTACAGCCCGATCTCGACAACTCGCGGCGCTCCTTTGCAGTGCTGACACCTCGAATCATCTTGAAGTCGAACTACGTCACGCACGAAGAAGTCAGCATCATGTATGCACGCTATTTCAACCAGTCGGAGACGATGTTGCCTTTTCCCTTCGGGGGTCAAGGTGCACCCTATCCGGCTCCCGGTCCGGATGATGGTGTGTTCATGGTTCAAGCCACGATGTGGTGGTAGCCAATGCGCCAAGTTATCGTCACGAAGTTCGCGCCGTCATCCCTGTTGTTACTGTCGTTAGTTGCCAGCTGTTTGCCGGTGGCAGAGCAGGGGGGCGGACGGGTGGCGCAGGTATCGGGCCGCAAACAAAAAGGCATTCTGGGTGAGCCATTCTACGACGGTCCCGACAAAGGGATCACCGCAAATAATTTGGTTGGCAACGCGAGTTTCAACGATGGCACAAGCCTTCCGTGGACGGTGTCGTTCACGGCTCCAGCGGACGGCGCTGCCGAAATCAAAAACAAGTCGCTTTGTGTGAACGTCAAGAACCGCGGGCTTAACAACTGGGATGCCCAGCTTCGCCATCGTGAGATGGTCGTGAAAAAGGGTCACAGTTATGTAATGCGATTCAAGGCCTTCGCTTCGGCGCCGATCAAATTGCGCGCCAAGATCGGCGAGCAGGGACCGCCCTATCGCGAATACTGGGTTGGCAATCTCAAGATCGACGAAAAGCCGCGCACGTTCGAGGGAACCTTTGTGATGACCACGAAGGACGATCCGATGGCCGAGTTTACGTTTCACTTCGGTGGCAACCTTGCGTTCAAGGCCCCGCAGCCCTTCTTCGTTTGTTTTGACGACGTGATGCTGGAGGATTCTGATTTCGAGCGCGCACCGCCTCCCCCTGCAGAAGCGCCCCCGCTTGTGCGCGTCAACCAAGTTGGCTACGCGCCGCAACTCGCGAAGTTCGCAACCATTGTCTCCGACAGCCGAGAGCCACTGCAATGGTCGTTGAAGGACTCGACCGGCCAGGAAGTGGCCACCGGTAAATCCGTGGTTCACGGTGTCGACGCACCGACGGGTGATTCGACGCACGTGATCGATTTCACCAAGGTCGATCGCACCGGAACGGGTTTCGTTCTTGAAGCCGCCTCAAGCAAAAGCCATCCCTTCGACATCGGCAAGAACATCTACGAGACGATGGCACGCGACGCCTTTCACTTCTTTTACCAGAATCGTAGTGGAATCGAGATCGCAATGCCCTACGCGCAGAAGCCTGAATGGGCGCGTCCGGCAGGTCATCTATCGGATAAGAAGGTTCCGTGTTCCGAAAGCGCTGGTTGCGACTACAGCCTTGATGTTTCGGGTGGTTGGTATGACGCTGGCGACCACGGGAAGTACATCGTCAACGGTGGCATCTCGGTGTGGACGCTTCTCAATCTTTGGGAGCGTTCACAACACCTCGGTGGCAGCCATGCCTTGCTCGATGACGGCAAGTTCGCCATCCCGGAGCAGGGCAACAAGGTGCCTGATTTGCTCGACGAGGTTCGCTGGAATCTTGAGTTCATGCTGAAAATGCAGGTGCCGGAAGGGCAAAAGTTGGCCGGCATGGCTCACCACAAGATTCACGATCGCGAGTGGACTGCACTTGGGCTTGCGCCGCACGACGATCCGGTCCCCCGCTTCTTGCAACCGGTGTCGACAGCCGCGACCTTGAACCTCGCCGCCGTTGCTGCACAAGGGGCTCGCATCTATCGTCCTTACGATGCGGCCTTCGCCGATCGCTGCTTGCAGGTTGCCAGAAAGGCCTTTGTTGCGGCACAGAAGAATCCCAAACTCTTTGCGCCCGGTGGCACCGTCGGCGGTGGACCATACGACGACGTAAATGTCGACGACGAGTTCTATTGGGCAGCCAGTGAATTGTTCGTCACGACCGGAGAGGATGAGTACCGCAATGCCATCGAGCGCACGCCCTTCTTTCTGAAACTCTCGGCGCGTCTACAAAACGCCAAGGAAGCAGGAATGGCTTCGCCCATGAACTGGCAGGAGACGGAAGCTCTCGGTACGATCTCGTTGGCCATCGTCCCCAATAAACTTTCCGACAAGGAACGCGGACAGGCTCGCGCTGACATCATTGCTGCCGCGCGAGAGTACGCCGCAATGATCGAACACCGCGGGTATCGTGTTCCAATCGAGTACGGCACGAAGAACATGGCGGCCTGGGGCTCGAACTCCATGGTGCTGAACAACATGATCGTGATGGCCCTTGGTTACGATCTGTCAGACGACAAAAAATTGCTCGATGGCGTCGTGCAGGGCATGGACTACCTGCTCGGACGCAATGGCATGGATCAATCGTATGTCACGGGATATGGCGAGCGACCCGTACGCAATCCACACCATCGCTTCTGGGCGAGACAAGTCAGCCCGAAGTTCCCATCGGCACCACCCGGAATTGTCTCCGGTGGCCCCAACTCGGGCCTCGAAGATCCCTATGTTCAAGCAGCCGGCCTGAAGGGGTGTGCGGCTGAAAAGTGCTACGTCGACCACATCGAGGCCTGGTCGGCCAATGAAATCACGATCAACTGGAACGCGCCGTTCGCATGGTCTTCAGCCTTCCTTGATGAACACGCCCGCAAGTCCAGAAACGTCACTTCGGCAGCCCCCGCCGCGAAGACGACAAAAAGGAAAATGAAATGAAACTGCCAAAAAGTAGTACGGTTCTGGTTTGTGTCGGTTTTGTTCTTTCCGTTTCAAGTGGTTGCGTGATGCCGGGTCAAAAGCCCGTGCTGTCCCCATCGGTCGAGGCTCAAGTCGCCGATTGCGACGACGAGGCGCTGATTGACGACGGTGAGGACAACAACAATCAGGGTGCCGTCAAGGAAGGCCGTGGCGGCTACTGGTACACCTATGTCGATGATATGGGATCGACCGTGAATCCGCCCGCGGGCTCAGTCGGTGGCCAGTTCACAATGGGCGAAGGGGGCGCGCAAAGTTCGCAATTCGCAGCACGCATCAACGGCACACTGGCGAGTGGCGGCGTGATTTTTGGCGCCATGGGCGTCAATTTTACGGATCCGAAAGATGTGTACGATGCCTCGAAATACGGTGGTGTTTCGTTCTGGGCCAAGCGCGGCGCCGGCAGCATCGATACGGTTCGCGTCAAGATGCCTGACATCAACACCGATCCCGAGGGCGAAAACTGTACCAAGTGCTTCGACGATTTCGGTGCCGATATCACGGTGACGGAGAGCTGGAAAAAGTTTGTCATTCCATTTTCCAAATTGCGGCAGCAGGGTTGGGGCGACAAGAAACGCCTCGTCGATAAAACCCAAACGTTCGGTCTGCAATGGCAGGCGCAGGTGCCGGGAGGAAGCTACGACATCTGGATCGACGACATAAGCTTTGTTGGTTGCGAAGGATGAGTGCGACGCCCGTCCGAAAATGTTTGACGCTCGGGCTGCTGGCAACGTTCGCGTTCACCGCTTGCTTGCCGACCGCAGAAACCAAAAAGCGTGTGAAACGGGATAGGTCAAAAACACCCACCCAGGCGACCGTCAAGGTAGACAAGGGTCCCGCCACTTTTGCAAAAGCGGCGTTGCCACCGTTCACGCCCCATCCAGGAAAAACCGGCAACGCCAGTCTGGATCGCTTCATTGCGTTGTGGAACGATCTTCACGATCCGAAGAACGGCTACTTCAGCCCCGAGGGCATTCCGTATCACGCCGTCGAAACACTGCTCGTCGAGGCGCCGGATTACGGCCACGAGACCACCTCCGAGGCATACAGCTACTGGCTTTGGCTTGAAGCGGCTTACGGCAAGGTGACGGGAGACTGGCGCCCCCTCGAACATGCGTGGAAAAGCATGGAAACGTACATCATCCCGTCGCACGAAGATCAGCCGACGGCCGGATCGTACAACTACACGCACCCCGCGGTCTTTGCGCCCGAGCTGGACGATCCGCGGCAGTACCCGTCACCGATGGTGAACGGCGCAACGCCGGGCTGGGATCCGCTGTGGAAAGAACTGATGGCCGCGTACGGCGAGCCCTATATCTATGGCATGCACTGGTTGATAGACGTCGACAACTGGTACGGCTTTGGCCGTCGCGGCGATGGCGTTTCGCATCCGTCGTACATCAACACCTTCCAGCGCGGAATGCAGGAGTCGGTCTGGGAAACGATCCCGCAACCGTCGTGGGAAAACTTCCGCTGGGGTGGCCCCAACGGCTACCTCGATCTCTTTGTCAAGCAAGGCGGATCCTATGCTCAGCAGTGGAAGTATACCAACGCACCGGATGCTGACGCGCGCGCCGTGCAGGCGTTGTACTGGGCGAAGCTATGGGCCGATGAGAAAGGCGGCAGTCCCATCGTGGATGCCCTCGTACCCAAAGCCGCCAAGATGGGCGACTTTCTACGCTACGCCTTCTTCGACAAATATTTCAAACAGATGGGTTGTACCTCGCCCGAGTGTCCCACTGGCAAGGGTCGCGATTCTGCCCACTATCTTATCTCCTGGTACTACGCCTGGGGCGGATCGACGGAGCTGTCGGGCGGATGGTCCTGGCGCATCGGCTCATCGACGTCGCATCAGGGTTACCAGAATCCATTCGCCGCACACGTTCTTGGCAATGTCGAGGCGTTCAAGCCAAAATCCGAGAACGCCCAGAAAGACTGGAAAATAAGCCTGGAACGTCAGCTCGAGGTTTTGCGGTTTCTTCAGTCTGCCGACGGGGCCATCGCCGGTGGCGTGACCAACAGCTACCGAGGCCGCTATGCAGAGCCGCCCCGGGGCTGGCCTTCATTCTACGGCATGGCCTACGAAGAAAAGCCTGTCTGGGAAGATCCGCCGTCCAACCAGTGGTTTGGTTTTCAGGTCTGGGGCATTGAACGCACAGCTGCGCTTTACTGGCTAACCGGTGACGAACGCGCCAAGGTTTTGCTCGACCGATGGGTTCCTTGGGCAATGGCCAACACGCGACTTGTCGGTAAAGACAGCTATGAAGTTCCCTCTACACTCATCTGGTCAGGCCAGCCTTCCGGAAACTGGAATGACAAGGCGCAAAACTGGAAGGCGAACGACAAGGCCTTCAACGCCGATCTGCGTGTGACGGTCAAGGACTTCACGCAGGACGTGGGCGTGACGGGAACTTATGCTCGAACGCTACTGTACTACGGACAGAAGTCTGGGCAGCACGATGTTTCGGCGCTTGCGCACGCGCTGCTCGACCGCATGTGGTCGACGTACCGAACGGATCGGGGCGTTTCGAGTCCCGAGGTTCGTGGCGATTACGTGCGCTTCAAAGATCCAGTTTACGTTCCCAACGACTACCAGGGCAAAATGCCAGCCGGGGATCCGGTGGATTCAAGTTCGACCTTCATCGGATTGCGTTCACGTTATAGGCAGGATCCCGACTGGCCCAAGGTCGAAAAGTTGCTCGCGGGCGGTCCCGCACCCGAGATGAAATACCACCGCTTCTGGGCGCAGATCGACATCGCACTGTCGAATGCAACGGTGGCCTGGTTGTATCCCGACGGCATGCCGAAGAAAGCAGCGCTCGGCAAAGCGGCCAAGGCAGTCAAGCCCGGGAAACCAGGCAAAAAAGCGAAGAATTAGACGTTCCCCATTTGAGAATGAGAAGACGCCCATGAGCTACGGACATTTCGACGACAAGAACCGCGAGTACGTCATCACGACGCCGAAGACACCCCTGCCGTGGATCAACTACCTCGGCAGCGAGGACTTCTTTTCAATCGTTTCACATCAGGGCGCGGGCTACTGCTTTTATCGAGACGCAAAACTGCGGCGACTTCTTCGTTACCGCTACAACCAGACGCCGGCCGATATCGGCGCACGCGCCTTCTATGTCGATGATGGCGGCGATCTGTGGACCCCCACACACATGCCCATGAAGAAGGAACTCGATTTCTACGAGTGCCGACACGGGCTTGGAACCACCACGATCACCGGAGAACGCAATGGTGTTCGCGTTGCGCTGAACTACTACGTCCCGCTCGGCGATACAGCCGAGGTGTGCGCCGTCACGATCGAGAATCGTTCGGGCAAAAGCAAATCCATCAAGCTCTACTCAATGGTCGAGTTTTGCCTCTGGGAGGCGCTCGATGACATGACCAATTTTCAGCGCAATCTTTCGACCGGCGAGGTTGAGATCGCGCGCGATGGCGCCACGTTGATTCACAAGACCGAGTATCGTGAACGCCGAAACCACTACGCATTCTTCCACGTTGATCACCCAGTCGAAGGCTTCGATACCGATCGCGCGTCGTTCATGGGCACCTACAACGGTTGGCACGAGCCCGAGGCGGTTCTGTCGGGAGGCTCACGCAACTCGGTCGCAAGTGGCTGGTCGCCCGTGGGTTCGCACAGCCTCGTTCTGGATCTGCCGCCCGACTCAAACAAGCTTTTGACCTTTGTCCTTGGCTACGTCGAAGTACCAGAGAAGGAAAAGTGGGCGTCGCCTGGCAAGGTCAACCAGAAACCGATCGACGCGATGGTGGCGCGTTTGTGCGGCGCAGAGAATGTCGCGTGTTCCCGGGCCGGGCTGCGTTCGATGTGGGACGAGCGTCTCGGCTTCATGCAGGTTACGTCGGGCGATCCGCGCCTCGATCGCATGGTGAATATCTGGAATCCCTACCAGTGCATGGTGACGTATCACATGTCGCGCAGTGCCTCGTCCTTCGAGTCAGGTATTGGCCGCGGCATGGGTTTCCGTGACTCGAATCAGGATCTGCTGGGCGTCGTACACATTGTCCCGGATCGGGCCAAGGCGCGCATCCTGGATATCGCAGCCACTCAGCGCAAGGATGGCAGTGCCTACCACCAGTACCAGCCGCTCACCAAGCGCGGCAACGACGCCATTGGCAGTGGCTTCAACGATGATCCGCTCTGGCTCATTCTCTCGACTGCTCAGTACATTGGTGAAACGGGCGATGCCGCGATTCTTGATACCCATGTCGCGTTTGATCATGACATCGAAAACGGCGGCTCGTTGTTTGACCACTTGCGTGCCTCGTTTGACCACGTTCTTGAACGACTCGGACCCCACGGGTTGCCCCTCATTGGCCGCGCAGATTGGAACGACTGTCTAAACCTCAATTGTTTCTCGACACAGCCAGGCGAATCTTTCCAAACCACCGAAAACAAGAAGGGCGGCGTGGCCGAATCCGTGATGATAGCGGGCCTATTCCTGTTTGTGGCACCGCTTTATGAACGCATCGCCCGCGATCGCGGCCTTGCCGACGAGGCAGAACGCGTACGCGCTGCCGCAGAAAAGATGCGACAGGCGGTTTGGGAACACGGGCGAGCCGAGAACTGGTTTTTGCGTGCCTACGATTTTTACGGCAACAAGGTGGGATCTCCCACCTGCGAGGATGGCCAGATCTACATCGAGTCGCAGGGTTTCTGCGTGATGGCCGGCGTCGGTGTCGAAGATGGTTTTGCCGAGCGTGCGCTGGACTCCGTGGCCGAACATCTCGGCACGCCCCACGGGCTTGTGTTGTTGCATCCGACCTACCGCGATTACCACGTCGAGCTCGGTGAGGTTTCGTCCTATCCACCGGGATACAAGGAGAACGGCGGCATCTTCTGCCACAACAATCCCTGGATCATGATCGCGGAGACGAAAATCGGCCGTGCGGATCGCGCACTTGATTACTGGAAACGAATAGCGCCTTCGTATCGCGAGGAATCATTGTCGGCGGTTCATCGCACCGAGCCCTACGTGTATTCGCAGATGATAGCGGGCAAGGCGGCCGTCAATCACGGTGAGGCCAAGAACTCGTGGCTCACGGGCACCGCGGCGTGGTGTTACGTGGCGATCACGCAATACCTGCTTGGCATTCGCGCCGAGGTTGACGGCTTGCGTGTCGAGCCCTGCATGCCAGGCGATTTTGGCGACTTCACTATTGATCGCGTCTGTCGTGGCGCCCACTACGAGATCCGGGTGCACAACACGGGCGCGGGTGGTCCTATCCGTTTGCGAATCGACGGCGAGCCAATCGACGGGACGCTGGTACCCCACCGGGCGCCCCGAACCCGCACCGTCGTCGACGTAACCCTGTAAACGAGCGATTAAAGGCGCGTTGCGTCGTAGATTTCCCGTTTTGACTGTCGATGGTGTGTAACGAGGGACGGGGCGCATTTCGCGAAACAGCCATGATCAGCACAGGGTTCCAATCGAGGGTGAGCTTTGCCAGTTTAATCGTGGCTTTACTGGCCATTCCCGCCGAGGCGGCGCCGCAGTCTGAAACGGTGGAGCAAGCCTCGCGTGTTCTTCAACTTAACCGCGATGCGATGGAAATGTTCGGTGAGCTGGAGTTTGAGCTCGCCGAGTCCACGCTGAATCAGGCAGTTGCGCTCATTGATGGTTCGGTCGAGCTTGCCCGTCATACGGTTGCGGTCAAGACGTTTGTCAACTTCGGCATCGTTTATGCCGTCGGATTGAAAGACCGCGACAAGGCGTCTTTGCAATTTGCCCGCGCACTGGCGATTAATCCTGGGGTGCAGTTGCCGTCCGAGCAATCAAGCCCCGAAGCAGACGAAGCGTTTTCGATCGCCAAGTTGCCGCCAGAGAAACGTCCGGTCGCAACGCCTCCGGTGGCGTCCGCTACACCCGCCGAGACAACCGGGGGGGGGCGTGCCAAGGGCATGCTGCCTTTGAAATGCCCATCGAGCGGAGAAGTTTTCGCAGGAGATGAGGTGACGCTGAAATGTGTGACTCAGGCAGGTTTCGAGGCGACCTCGGTTGTACTGTACTACAAAGTTTCCGGCGTTGAAGAGTTCGAGAGTGTGCCGATGCAAGCTTCGCGCACGCGATCCAATCGCACCACCTGGATGGGACAGATCCCCGGCTCCGCAGTACAGGGCACGTTCTTGCCCTTCTATTTCGAGGCCCATAGCGAACAGGGTGAGACCATCGCCACAGCCGGTCGTTTCGAAAGCCCGAGCCTCATCTCCATCAAGGGCGCTTTTCTTGACGATGGGACCATGACGGCCCAGACGGTTGCCAACAAGGAATCGGATGAAGATCCCCTGGTTCGCAAGGGCCTAGGGCAAAAGCGCCCGGACGCAACCGAGCGCGATGGTCGTTTTTTCCTGGGGCTTGGCCTCGGCTCGGGTTTTGGATACGCAGCAGGCCCGGGCGTTGAAACGTACCGCGAATACGTTCGCAACTATACCCCAGGCATTGCCGGTTACGGTTTGGGCCACGGTTTGCCTGAGCTTGGCCTGTATGTATCTCCGAGCGTTGCGCTCACGTTGCAGGGTCGCATTCAGTACATCCCGCGACCCGACAATGCAACCGCAGGTGGGGCCACCCTTGTGCTCGCGCGCGCGCTGTTTTTCACGGACACGGGACCGAATCGCTTCTATGGTTCCGTTGCACTCGGCGGTGGCGAGGGTTTTCGAATGGTCGTCGACGCGCGAACTGTCAGCGGCAAGACGGTGCAGGATACGGTACGCGGCGGGCCCATCGTCGCCGGTGGCGGCATGGGTGGCAGTTTCGATCTGTTCACGACCGACGGCAACGCCATTTGCAGCTGGATCATCGAGTCCAATATGCTCGCAGGCCTTCCCGATTTTTCACTCGGCGTCGACTTCAATACCGGCATTCATTACGCCTTCTGAGCCGCTGACATCCCCCAGCGCGAAAGGAACATCCTGTGAAACGAGCTTGTGTTTGGCTTGGCATTCTATCCACCGCAACGCTTGCCTGCGCCGGGGCAGGCGTTGAGGATTCGACGCCGATCAACGGCGTTTCCGGAACCGGGGGTGCGAATGGAACCGGTGGTACGAATAGCCTGGTGTTGCCGGACATGCTCATGATCGGAACCGGTGGCAACGGCAGCAATCCCGACGGCTGCAATGATCTGCAGGTCAATTTCGCAAAGGCCATTCCGACGGTGGCGTTGCTGGTGGATCGCTCTACCAGCATGAGCGACGAAAAATACGGAACGGATACCCGCTGGAACGTTCTGAAACAGGCGATTCTCGATGGGCAAAGCGGCTTGATTCGCTCGGCACAAGACGAGGTCAGGTTTGGCCTTGTTACCTACACCAGCACCGCGCAATCACCGACCTGTCCCGATCTCGGAAGTGTGGATTTCAAGCTGCAGAATTTCGACGCCATAAATACGTACTACGGACCGCTGGCAACGCCGGGTATAAAGGGCGAAACCCCCACGGCCGAGGCAATTCGCGAAACAATTCGGTTGCTCGTCGCATACAAGGAAGAGGGGCCGAAATTCATCGTGCTCGCCACCGATGGTGAGCCCGATACCTGTCCCGGAACGGGCTCCAACAGCGGTCCGGTTCACCTGCGTTCAAGCTTCCCCCGGGATCCAAACTGCGGCCATGACGAATCGGTTGCAGCGGTGCAGGCAGCGTTTGCAATGGGCATTCGCACCTTCGTGGTGGCGCTCGGAAACTTTGAACCGCGTGGCGTCGATCACCTTCAGGCGCTCGCAAATGCAGGACAAGGCGCACCCGCGGTCCTCGGCCAGCAGGGCAACTGGTTGCAGTATTCGTGCTTGATTCGGCCTGGTGAACTGAAGGCGAAGTGGTCTTTGGCGCCCGGAACCATTGTGCCGGTTTATCGTCCCGAGAACGCGGCAATTTTGGCTTCGGATCTGAAGAAAGTTATCGGTCTTGTCCGCGGATGTTCCTTCAAGCTGCGCGGCAAGGTCGAGGATGGTCAGCAGAAATCCGGGATCGTCGCGCTTGACGATACCGTGTTGAACTACGGCGATCCCAATGGCTGGACGATGATTGGAACCGATGAGGTTCGAATCCTGGGTACCGCTTGCGAAAAGATTCAAAGCGACAGCAAATCTTTGTTCATTTCTTTCCCGTGCGGTGTTTACAACCCGGAGTAGGTCTAGATGATGTTTGCGAACGTCCGATCGCTATTGCTGGTTGTTGCGGCTTCCGTTGTTGTCTCCTTGTCGGGTTGTGAAGGCGACACGACGGTTCTTCTCACCGTCAAAGGAGAGCCGAGTCGCATTGCCGCGCTGTCGGGTCGGATCATCGGGAAAACCGGGCCCATCGGTCCGGTTCATCGTTTCTCGGACGGTGAAGTCATTCTGCCGGGTACGGTCCTGATTCAAGCGAGCCCGTCCACGTCCCAACTTGGCATAGTACTTTGGGCAGAAGACGCTTCTGGTAAAATCGTATCACAGGCACGCAGCGGTGTCTGTTTTCAGGTCGTGTCGGGATCGCAGTCGAAGTACCAGATTACAATGATGCCGGCCCAGTCCGGGTGGTCACCTGCCATTGCTGACCAGTGTTACTGCAACGCGCAGATGCCGGGTTCGGAAATGTGTCCCCCGGGTGGCATCCCCGATGGCATCAAGAACCAACAGGGCGGCAGCTCTGGAACAGGGACGGGTGGCAAAGGGGGCGGATCAGGTGCAACGGGAGGCGCCGGCGGCGCAGCCGGAGCGGGCGGAACGGGTAGTACGGTTGGCGGCTCCGGTGGCTCGACGAACGGTGGTGCAGGTGGCACGGTTGCGACGGGTGGCGTGGGTGGCCTCCCGGCCACGGGCGGCGCCGGCGGTCTTGCAACAGGTGCCGCCGGCGGCACAGCAACGACGGGAGGTGTCGGCGGGACTGCAACGGGAGGCACCGGTGTCCCTGCCACCAACAGTCTGTTCTCATTCGATACGGCCGCGGACTGGTCGATGGATGGTGGTACGGTTGTTGGCGATACCGCTGTAAAATCGCAGGGCGCCGGATCAATTTCGTTCACCGTCGCGAGTAAGACCGCGATTCGCAGTCGGGTATTCGCAACCAGCGAAGTTCCAGGTGCAACTTCCAAGATCAGCCTTGATTTGTATTTCGATGCTGCGCAGGGCAACCAGTCGAACATCCAAATGTGGTTTGAATGTGCCGCCGCCAATGTCTACAACGGCTACATCGAATACAAGTCAGTGGGAGGCTTTGCAGCGAAGACGTGGGCGTCTATTGTCTTCACCA
>JAYUPZ010000480.1:0-6719 GCA_043759805.1 Myxococcales bacterium
ACCACCTTCGATCTGCATTTCGTCGCACAACCGCTCGAGGTTTCGACGCGCTCGTTCCGATTCAACGCACCCGACAAGGGTCAGATGGAACTGGGTGCCCGTCTTTGGGCGGACGCCACCCGCGACGACGATCACAACCAGGAACCCGACCTGGTGTTGAAATCGACGATCCTGTTCAAACAGCTTTCGAGCCGCACCTATGTCCCCAAAGCTCAGCAGGTCATGGCGGCGGGTAGCATCAATGGGCAGCTCGACGCAGAGTTTAATCTTGCGACCACAGCGGGCAGCGTGCGCATTCCGAGACTCGATATCCATCGGGCCAATGCGGGCGGCTTGCCAAGGCGAATTGGCATCGACGGACAGGCTTCCTTTTCGCCGACGACGGTTGAAACGAAGGGGATTCGCATTCGCATTCCCGGTGCAACAGCACAGGCAAAGGGCAAAATCGATCTCGTCAAACAGTCGATGGCCCTTTCGTTGCGAACCGCCGCCAGCAACCTGGGCCAGGCGCTCGCGCCCTTCGGTGTTCCTAATGTAGCACGGTCGGCACAGGCCAACGTGCAAGTATCAGGGGCGTTCGACAATCCTTCCATCAATGGGTCAGCGAAGATTCAGAAAGTTGGTGTCACTGGCGGCCCCATCTTCCCGGAGCTTCAAACGAGTTTTTCGCTTCACAACGGTCAAGCAACGCTGAAATCGTTGCACGGCGAAGTACTCGGGGGATCGATCGACGCGTCGGGCACGGCGAAATTCTATCGCAACACCCTTGCAAACATGCTCCGAACGCCGTTGATAGAACTGAAGGTCTCAGGCAAAACGCTTGAGCTGGAAAGCTTGCTCGCGGACGCGATTGTCACGGGCGCATTGTCCTTCGAGGCCAGCGCGACAGGTCCGGTCAACAAGGTCAACGGAAAGTTGGAACTTCCGCGCGGGACGCAACTCACCATCATGGGAGAGGCGTTCACCCTCGATGGCTTTTCCGTCGAAGTCACGCCAGCCGCCATCACGCTGAGCCCGATGCAACTCAATCGGACAAAGGGCGGTACGCTCACGCTCGAGGGTAGCCTCGGCCTTTCAGGAGATAAGCCGTTTGCGATGCATTTGCGCATCAACGATTTCCCGCTGGCAGGAGCGCCCGGCGTCGCGGCCTCGGGGGTGGCCTTGCAGGGAACCCTTTCCGCGGACATCAACATTGGCGGAACAATCGCAACACCTTTAATTGAAGGAACCCTGGCGCTTGACGACGTTGCTGTCGATACAATTGCCGTAGGAGACGCGCAGCTTGCGTTCAAGACAAATACCGACGGTACGGTAGCCGCGACAGGGAACCTGTTTGGACTCGCAACCATGGAGGCGCAGGCGCACCTGTTGCCGGCAGGTCCCCATGCCGATGTTGTCCTCGCCTTCAACGCACTCAAGATTGAAGAGATCCTTGCCCGTATTGGCATACCCGTGGCGTTGCAATCAAAGCTTTCGGGAACGGTGAACCTCGCCATCCGGCCGGGCAAAGATCCATCGGCAACGGTGCGTCTGACTGAACTTTGGGTCGCACTCAGCAAACAATTGGCCGCTGCAACCGGAGCGGCCGAGAGCCCACTTTCAATCCAGAACCGGGGTGACATCATTGTGCACTGGTCAGGAGACACCACCTCGCTTGAAACCACCACGCTCGTGACCGAAGCGGGGGAATTTCAGTTCGACGGCAAGATCAAAGGAGACAACGTAACCGCAAATTTCGTTGGGCAGCTTGATGCTGAGTTTTTGCAGCCCTTTGTCGACAAGCAGTTCTCCGGAATTCAGGGTTCAGTGATGATGGGATTGCGGGCCGAGGGGAAACTATCCCAACCCGCCTTGACCGGAACCATCGCCATCACACGTCCGATTCGCATGGACAGCAAAAAGCTGGGCATGCACTTCGAGGTACCGACCGGCATGATCAACGTCCGTCCGGGGACGGTTAACCTGCACAATCTTAGTTTGCAGGTCGACGAATCGGCAATCGTCCTGCAAGGCGAGGCCAAACACGATCCCAACTTTGCTCTGACACAATTTTCTGTGGAAGCCGACGGCGAACTGTCTGCCCGTTTGCTTTCGGTGGTCGCACCCACAGTCTTCACAGAATCGCGCGGAACACTCACGATCAAAGGGCGACTCGACGGTACACCGGCGGCGCCTGACTTCGATGCCGTCATCAAGGCGAACGCCGTAAATATCCGATTGCGCTCGTTCGATCGTCCAATCGAAGTACAGACGGCCGAACTTCGACTGAACACGCGCGAAATGGCGCTAACAAACGTGAGGCTCGTGCTCGACAATCAGGGCGTTGTCACGATTGGCACTCCGGGCACGCCGCCGGGACGAGTGGTATTCGAGCAACTCGCTCCCGAGTTTAAGATTCGCTACGCAAGTATTCCGATCCACGGCGAGCATCTCAACTACCGGTCGCCCGGAGTCTTTGAGGTGGACGATCTGGGTTTCCAGCTGCAATTCGAGGGCGACTTCGACAAAAACATGGCGCTGGCGGGAGACGTTCGCGTGATCTCCGGGCGCGTGACCTGGGACTTCGACGTGAAAGACCTCGCGATCGCGCCACGCATCGTCGAAGGCTACGGTCGCCCCGCCCCGCCCAATCCTCTGATCGACCAAATGACCCTCGACCTGACGGTGCGCACGATCGGAGACACCTTCTTCGTTCAGAACAACATCGCGCCCGAAATGTATATGTGGATCGACGTGAACGTGGGCGGAACCGTTGGTCGCCCGCGCATCTCGGGCAACTTGCGTCCTACGGATGGCCGTTTTCATATTCTCGGGCTGCGCGGCGACTTTGATTTGGTACCGGACGTGAATTTCATTACCTTCGAGCCGACCCGCTCGCTGGAGGATCTTGAAACGCCTTGGATCGACATCAAGGCGGAAAACCTGGTAACCGACAACAACGGCAGTGAACACCTTGTGCGAATGCGGATCTCGGGTCCCGTCGGACAGGCCCGTATTGAGCTTTCAAGCGATACCGGATTGAACCAGAACCAGGCATTGCTGCTGCTTTTGTCTGGACAGCCCAGCTTGTCTCCGGCTCGTTTCGGTACGGGCAACCCGACGCTCGGTCGCAACCTCAACACCGGCGTCGACATCGCCGGACAGGCAACACGAGACGTGATGTCGTCGCTCATTGAGCCCTACATCGCGGACACCCTGGCACTCCTCACGGGTGACCGTCTGGCGCTTCGTCCCACGGTTGGCTCGGACGGCTTGGAAATGCGCCTTTTCGGTCGATTCTCGCGGCAGCTTCGGCTGCAAATGAGTTACCTGCAGGGGTTCCAGAACCAGCGGCGCGCGCGCGGTGAGGCGGCGTTGTGGTTGGCCGACTACGTGAACCTGCGCAGCTTTGGCGAATACCTGCAATTTCAGCCACAACCCGGCATCACCGAAACCTTCAGCTCGGTGAACCTCGAGTTGTCTCTTGAATATCCCCTGAGGTTGCCGTGGCCGTGAAGCTTCGTGCCCTCTTTTCCTTGCTGTGTCTGTGCGCCTTGTGCATCGATTCGCTTGCGCATGGGGCCGAACCAGCTGTGCAGGAAAACGTGCCACGTCTTGGACCATGGACCTTTACGGGGACGCCCATTGATCCCATCTCGAAACTCGATGCGTTCGTGAAGATCATCGCGCCAGTCGGCGGCTATTTTATTGACGAAGGTCCCGCGGACACGGCCGGGATACCGATCGGGACGATTCCACGGTTGCGCGAGGGTCTGAAAGAGATTGGATACGACACCACCGTCACAAGCACCACCCGCAGTGGTACCGTTAGCCTTGCCATAGATTTGCGACCTCACGATCGCATCCGATTTGTCTTTGTTGATGGCAACTGGCCGCTGCGTCAAGATCAAATCGTACGACGCCTTTCGATCCGACCGGGCGACGCCATCACGGCGGCCGGGAAAGAACGTGAGCAGTTTCTTGAGAATGAAAAAGGCCGCGTCCTCACCTACCTACATTCACAGGGATACCTCGACGCAAAAGTCGACGTTGAACTCCATGCCACGGGCAAAACACCGGCGCCGCTCGTCGTTCGTGTCGGTTTGAAGCTGGGACCCGGCTATCCGATAGGTCCCATCTCGGTTAAAGGGAAAAGCGCCCTCCCCCTGAGCGAGATTGAAGATATCTATCGTCATGACGATTGGCGATTCGCATGGCTTGAACCGATGCCATTTGATCAACCGACACTGAGAACCGACACAAACAACCTTGTGTTGCGATTACGAGAAATGGGCTACCCGGGCGCGCGAGTTCAGACCAAGTTCAACCTCCGACGAGCCGCAGCACGACCTGACAAGACGATCCCGGTCGAGCTCGAATTTCGTCAGAACAAGAAGATCGACGTGGCGTTTGAAGGCACGATTTGTTGCACGGACACAACACTCCTCGGGGCCACAACCATCCTCGAACGGGGTAGCTACGACGACATTGAGATTGAAAATAGCCGGATATCGCTCGCGCGTTTCTTTCGTGGACGGGGCAACATGTTTGCCGAGGTTTCCGCACGACGCGAATCGGTCAAGCTGAATCACGAGCGCATCGTGTTCACCGTAAAGGAAGGACCTCGACTGCGGGTCAAGAAGGTATCAGTCGAAGGAAGCCGTGTTGTTTCTTCCGGTGCACTTGTGGACGTTGTCACGGTTCGCGAGTTCCCACTATTGGGGCGGATCGGCCTAGGTGAAGGTGGGTATGCAAGCCTCCAGCAACTCGAAGACGACGTCCTCCGTATCACGGACTTCTACGAACGCATCGGGTATCGGGGAGCCAAGGCAGCCGTCGATGTTGGCCCCGATGAAATTCGGATGCGACCGATTGAAACCACGATCTCGGGTTCCGATCGAAGTGACTGGGATTCCGCTCGAAAGATCTTTGTCCGATTCCGTGTTCTCGACGAGGGCAGACTGATTCGCGTAGGCGTGATTCGGTTCCGGTCACACGATGGCAGTCCCCTTCCCCAAAGTGAATCGGAACTGAAGAAGTCCATCCTTGTTCGAAGCGGTGAACCGTATCGCGAAGGGGTGTTCCGCCGCGATGCAGAACGGGTAATGAAGGTGTTCCGCGACGCGGGATACCCCAACGCCACGACCGAACCCGAGTTGACCGAAAACAGCGACATCGTCAACGTTGACATGGTGGTCACGACCGGCTCGAAAGTTGTGGTTGGCCCGGTCTTTTTCCGCGGCAATTTTCACACGGACGCGCGCGCGATTGAACAGTGGCTTCCCCTGCGTGAAGGTCAGGTTCTTAAAGAGACTGACTTCGAGCGTGGCCAACGAAATCTGGCCATCTTGCAGTACTTTTCCAATGCAAACCCGATCCGGTTCCCGGGTCTTCACGGCTCAAGCGATGCGGTTCCGATGTTGATCCATGTACAAGAGCGACATGATCATTATGGCATCTTCCGGATCGGAGGTGGCGCATCGACCAACCAGAAGAATCCCGATTCGGATTTTCCGATCGGTGCGTTTGGTTCACTCGGATACGATCACGGCAACTTCCTCGGACGCGGCTACCTCGTTCGTTCCAGGGGTTCGTTTGGAAGTTCGTTGACGCGAGCTGAAGCGGACGTCGAAAATCCACGCTTGCTCGAAACGTTGTTCAGACTTCAACTTTCAAGCGTCTATTTGAGGCAGTTAACCGCGCGACTCGGCGATATCCGATCGGGATCGGCGGTCATCGGCCTCGCGCGACAGCTTCATCCAGGGCTGGATGCTTTTCTTCGATACGGGGTTCGCGATATCGTGCGAACCGAACCCTTCATCCGCGCGGGCGGAGCAGACACCACGCAACGCTCAGTAAACCTCGACACCTTCGTGGGCAGCCTGAGCTTCGGGCTTGAACTCTGGCGCCTCGACAATTTGCTTGTGCCACGCCAAGGCTTCAAGGCCACAGCAAGCATCGAGTTCGCCGAACCCGCACTTACCCTGGGCATTGGCGATGACCGCTTCTTTAAATTCCACGGTGATGTCACATCCGTCGTACCGGTGTCTAGCCGCCTGTCCGTCCGACACAGCTTCCGATACGATCAAGGATTGCCCATGGGCGGAACCGATTTCTTGCCAAAAGTAGAACGCTTCTTTGCCGGCGGCGACACCACATTGCGAGGCTATGAGCTTGATCGGGCTCGTACCGAAGTGACCCGACTCGATCTCGGCGGGGGCCTCGGCCTACTCCAGTTTCGACCGCAGGGCGGCAACCTTCGCATCCTGAACAACCTGGATTTTCAGTACAATGTTTCAGGTCCATTGTTCGCGGCAGTCTTCATCGACAACGGCATCGTGGGGGACACCGTGGATGCTCTGAAGCCTGACCGGTTTAGACATGGCGCGGGCATCACCCCGCTCCTTGTCAAACTACCGGTCGGTGATTTGAGTGTCTCGTGGGCGTGGCCGCTCAACCCCGGCCCAGGTGATGCACCCGCCGGTCGACTGCATTTCAACGTCGGTCTGCTGTACTAAACGTACTTCGTTTACCGCTACTTCGGTGCGACGTAGGCGATCATATGATGTTTGCGCTCAAACGCTTTCTTCCCCGCAATCGCATCTGCATTGCTTGAGAAGCTACCAAGGCGCACACGATACCAAACACCTTTGTCCGGGATATCCGAGACCACGATGTATGGCGACTCGCCGGCGAACTTCGCCACAAACGCGTCTGCCTCGGCGCGATCCTGGAACGAA
>JAYUPZ010000481.1:0-3190 GCA_043759805.1 Myxococcales bacterium
GTTGTTCGAGATGATTTTGGATTGATTATCCTCGCCACCTCAAGCGTGCCAAGCGCACCCGAGGGTCTTGTCACCGGCTGGGGTCCCCTCGAAATTCCCGCCGTTGCAACCGTTACACGATCCACCGCGCAGAAGCTGGGGCTTATCGACGGCCGCACGGTGCACGGGTTGTATGGTCACGCGTTGCGGGATTAAGCGATAGGCCGCGAGCAGGCGATACGACCCGCCCCCTACTCCGCAGCCGACGCCAGGTATTTCTCGATGTTCAACCGCGAGGCGTCATCGATGGCGGTGAACTTCACGCCCATGCCGAGTTCGAGGTCCGGATCAATCGAAACAATTGTGCCGCCGATCTGCATCGGCTCGGTCTGACCGGGTAAGGTAAACTTCAGATTCACCACGGTGCCCATCGGCATCGGAATGGTCTTGTCGAGGTACAGGCCCCCCACAGACAGGTTCCCGGCGCGCCGAAATACCTGAGTGCCGTCGTTAATTTCCTCTACCCACATCGTCACGGGCACGCGCTGGCTGGACCGGCGATCCCGACCACCTGGCTCGTCAGCCTTTGCTCCACCCTTCGCGGCACCATCGACACTCATGCGGCATCGAATGGTAGCCCTGTGTTTGACAGCCTGCAATCACAACCGTAGTTTTCCAACCCCAACGAGGCCCCATCATGGACATCGTGCGTTACTCCGAAGCCGACCTGCCCACCGTTAACGGTCGCTTTCGAGTGATCGTGTACCGTGCGGCCGAGGGAGCCCCTGGTGCCGAGCCTGTGGAGCACCTCGCCATCGTGCGCGGCCAGATCAGTGGACGCAGCAACGTGCTTTGCCGGGTGCATTCCGAGTGCTGGACCTCCGAGGTGATGGGGTCGCTCAAATGTGACTGCCGCGAACAGCTTGAGCGCGCGCTCGAAAAGATCGCGGCGGAGGATGCGGGCGTTGTGGTTTACCTGCGCCAGGAAGGCCGCGGCATCGGTCTTGGCAACAAGATTCGCGCCTATGCCTTGCAGAACCAGGGAGCCGATACCGTCGAGGCCAACCTGGCACTTGGCTTCGAGGCCGACTCGCGTACCTACGACGTGGCCGGCGCCATCCTCAAAGATCTGGGGGTGCAATCCGTGGATTTGTTGACGAACAATCCATTGAAAATGGCCGGGCTTCGCAACGCCGGCATCACCGTGGTTCGTCGAACCGCCCACTGGGTTGCAGAGAATCAATACAACGCCGCCTATCTGGCGGTGAAACGCCGCAAGATGGGTCATCATACCGACGACATCCCAAGGCTGCATGCCGTCGCCGGCAAAACCCGCCCCTGAAGAAATACAACAACACCCGTGTCATCCGTAGAAGCCGTCAAAGAAGCCCTTACCCACGTCAACGATCCCGCACTCGGATTCGACATCGTCTCGGCCGGCATGGTCGGTGATGTAACCCTCGACGACGGCAAGGCGACCATCCACGTTCGCCTGACCACACCCGCCTGCCCGTCTCGTGATACGATTTGCAACGACATCGCCCGCGTGGTGGGTGCGATGGCCGGCGTTTCCTCGGTTGACGTGCGTTTCACGGCGGAAGTGCGGGCGCGCGCCTCACAATCCGCGGGTGCCAAATTGCCTGGCGTTCGCAACATCATCGCCGTCGCCGCGGGCAAAGGTGGCGTTGGCAAGTCCACGGTGACCACCAATCTTGCGGCCGCGTTGCATCGGCACGGCGCACGCGTCGGCATTCTTGATGCGGATATCTACGGCCCTTCGATCCCACAAATGATGGGCGATCCGGATATTCTTTCGGCAACCGGCCATGGCGGACGCATCACACCCGCGGTGCACATGGGCATCAAGGTGATTTCCGTCGGCTTCTTCGTCGAGCGCGGCAACCCCGTCATCTGGCGTGGACCGATGATTCACAAGCTCTTGCAGCAATTTCTCGACGACGTCGACTGGGGTGAGCTGGATTACTTGCTGGTGGATCTCGCGCCCGGTACCGGTGATACGCAACTGTCCCTGTCGCAGCTCGTACCGATCACAGGCGCCGTGATGGTGACGACACCGCAGGAGATCTCGATTATCGACGTCGAGAAAGCCATCTCAATGTGGAAGCGGGTCGAGGTCCCGATCCTCGGTGTCGTCGAGAACATGAGCTACTACCACTGCACCTCGTGCGGTCACGACGAGCCGATCTTCGCCCGCGGCGGCGGCAAGCAACTCGCCGAGCGCGAGAACGTTGAATTCTTTGGCGAAATTCCGATCGTTTCGGCCATTCGGGGCGGCGGCGATTCGGGCAAGCCGCTCACCTTTGGCGAGCCGGATTCGGTCGCCGCACAGAACTTCATGACCATCGCAGGCCGCGTGGCCTGTGCGATCTCGCGTCGCAACGTTCCGACGCCAGGCTCCGGCGTGCGTTCAAGCAAACTCGCAATGATTCGTTGATTCGCTAGACGCGGCGCAGGTCGTCCTGGAAGGGCGATACATTGCCCTCGTTCGTGAGCCACAACAGGACAGCGCGCATCTCGGCATATTCGTCGACGACAAACTCGGCCAGGGTGCGGGGCAATGAATCAATATCGTGGCCGCGCCACTCGAAGCTGGGAATCTCTTTGGTGCGTGCTCGCAAACCGCCGGTGACGAGAACATCCTTGGCGCGCCAGGCCCGGGCGATGCCGACGTTCAAGGCCTTTGCGTAGTCCGGATGCGAGACGATCTCAGTCGGAACGGCAATCGCAACACTTCCAACGCTCCAGCAGATCCATCCGATCGCATTCCAGCTCGCCCGTGCCATGCGAATCAGGGACGGAACACCCATCGCTCCCAACTCGACGGTTTCATCGATCGTGACCTGGGTGAGTTCGGTATTGCCTTCTTCGTCCTCGTCTTCGATTTCGGCCGCAAACTTTCGCAACTCAACGGTGACAGAGCCAGGGATCGGAGGGGGCAACACCGATGCATCCGGTGTTATCCGTAAAAACGCGTTGCGAATCATCTCAAGACGGGTGGCATACAGATGCACGGCCCAAACCACGCGTGAAAGTGGCTGTGCCACCTCCAGCTGAAATTCTTCGGCGAGCGAGGGTAGTTCGAGTCGGGTCGGCCAGAAATCCCATCGCGGGTTCAAGATCTCAAGGTATTCCTTCAAGAATTCAGCGGCCTCGGGACTGTTTTCGGAAAGCACGGCAACGTCTGCGCGTG
>JAYUPZ010000482.1:0-3187 GCA_043759805.1 Myxococcales bacterium
GCTCGCTGATTGCGAAAGCTATCAATTGCGACCGCGACGAAGATGATTCCGGCCGTGACGAGCGGATATAGGTACGGATCGACATTCAACGTGTTGAGCGCTGCCTCCACGCTGGTGATGAGCAGTGCACCAACAACCGTTCCCGGAAAAACCCGCCCTCGCCCACCAAACAAGCTGGTGCCGCCCAAAACCGACGCTGCAATCATTGAAAGTTCGCGCTGGGTCCCGAGGCTGGGAGAAACCACGCCGACCTGAGCGATCGCGACAAAGCCGGCGAGACCGGCCAGGAGGGCACAAACGAGGAACACGACGGAATCCAGACGGGCGACGGGAATGCCCGCCTTGCGTGCTGCCTCACGATCTTGTCCAACGGCATAAAGTTGGCGTCCGCTCTGGGTGCGAGACAGCCACACGTGCGCCCCAACCACAACGATGGCTGCTACCCAAACCGGAAATTGCAAACCGAGAAATCGGGCTGATCCGAGCGCCCCGACCGCATCGGGCAGATTCATCGCACGCGTTTCGGTAACCCACAAGCCGAACCCCCGACCGACATACAAAGTCGACAACGTGACAATGAACGCCATCACGCGCATTCGCACCACAAAGAACGCGTTAATCGCGCCGTAGATGAGAGCCACGAGCATCGCTGCACTGAAGGCCACGCCCACCGATTGTCCGGCAGACATCAACTTTCCGGCGGCAACGGCAGAAATAAACATGATCGAGCCGACAGACAGATCGATCCCTGCTGTCAACAAGACGAGGGTCATGCCGGTCGCACCGATCAGCAATACCGACGACTGCGTCAGAACGTTGAGTACTGCCATCATTGCGATTGCTTCCCCTCGAAGGCAAAGGCCAACAGCCGTTCCCGATCGAATTGATCGTGATTCAGACTCCCCACCAGTTCTCCCTGGCGCATCACCATGATTCGATCACAGATCCCAATCAGTTCATCCAGCTCTGAGGAGATGACGAGAACGCCCGTCCCGGAGCGCGCAAGGACATGGATACGCTCATAGATTTCAAATTTTGCCCCCACATCAATGCCACGGGTAGGCTCGTCGAGAATGAGAACCTTGGGCCGCGTTAACAGCCACTTGGCGAGAACGACTTTTTGTTGATTGCCGCCCGAGAGGGTTCGAACAGCGTGTCCCTGGCCCATTCTCCGACCAAGCTTCGATTCCGGAATCGAAACCGAAAGTGCAGCTTCGTGAGTAGAAGCCGCAAGTTTCTCGGTCGAGAGCACACCCGTGGGCCCCTCGGTAAAATTCGGAAGCGCGGCGAGGGAGACGTTCTGCGGGATGTCGAAATCCATCAGCAGTCCTTCTTCTCGGCGGTTCTCGGTCAGAAACGCCAACCCACTTTTGATGCTTGACGCCGGACTGCGATCCACCAATTCCTTGCCGGCAATCGAGACCGTACCGGCATCAGCAGCATCAATGCCGAACAGGATGCGCGCCAATTCGGAACGCCCCGATCCCATCAACCCTGCGATGCCAAGCACCTCGCCTGCCTTGAGCTCGAAGTGGATGTTCTCGACAATGCCTTCCTTGCGGATGCCCTTGACCTCCAGAACGTTTTCGCTCTGAATTGCGGGGGTTCGGGTTGGGAACAAACGTTCGAGGTCTCGGCCAACCATCGCCTTGACCATGGAGGCTGTCGTGAAAGACGAGATTGTACCCGAGGCAACGACCGCGCCGTCCCGCAAGACCTGCACGCTGTCACACAATCGCATCACGTCATCGAGTGCATGCGAAATGTAAACGATGGCTCGCCCCTCATTCTTGAGGCGCTTGATGAGCGCAAAGAGACGCTCGGTTTCGCGAGCAGAAAGCGAGGTCGTAGGCTCATCGAAGATGACAATGCGCGCGTCTATCGACAACGCCTTGGCAATCTCGACCAGCTGACGCTCACCGGGGGACAAATTCGCAAGCGGCGTGTCCGGTTTGGTATCCAGATCCACCGCGGCAATGAGTTCGGCGGCCTTCCTCCGCATCGCCAAACGATCAACGACTGGCCAGAACTTGCTCACTCGTGGAAAGCCCGTAATGAAAAGATTCTCGGCGACGGTCAGGTTGGCGAAAAGATTCAATTCTTGATGGATGAACGCGATTCCGCGCTGACGCGCCAACAGTGGCGAGTCCGGAATGTAAGGCACACCGGCGAGTTCAATCCTTCCGCTGTCGGCTGTGATCACGCCGCCCAAAATGTTCATCAGCGTCGATTTGCCCGCGCCATTCTCCCCGACGAGTCCCAGAATCTCGCCCGCGACCAGCTGAAGTGACACGTTTTTCAAAACCGGAACACCGAAGAAAGCCTTGCTAATCCCTTCCATCGAAAGGACCCGGCCGTCGGTCGAGTTTGCAACAGCAGACGTGTTCATCGATCTGCCCCAAGACGACGACGGCGAAGTCCGTCGCCAAGCGCGGCGAACAGGATGACGGTGCCCTTCACCATGAGAATGGTGAAATTCGAAAGGCCCAGGATGTTGAGGCTGTTGTCGATGAGCGTGATGAAAAGCACACCATACACCGTGCCAAGAACCGAACCGCGACCGCCAAAAAGGCTGGTGCCACCAATGACAGTCGCACCGATCACGTCGAGGAATACCCGTTGTCCCAACACCGGAGATCCCGTTTCAAGTCGTCCGGTATACAGAATTGCGGAGACGGCCGCCAACACACCGCAAAGCACGTAGGCCATGATTGTGACACGCTTGACAGGCACGCCAGAGATCTGAGCTGCTCGTCCATTGGCCCCGACCGCGAAGAGCCATCGACCCGCCTTGGTCCGGGTCAGAAAACCGTGACACAAAAAGCCCACCGGTGCGACCAGCATCAGCGCGTAGGGGACTGGTCCAATCCCCTCTTGCGAAAACACGGCGAGAGAATTCGGCAATCCCGGTATCCCTTTGGACCGGGTCAAATACACCGCAAAACCGCTGCCAAACATCATCGTGGCCAGCGTCACCATGAATGGCGGCATCGACAGACGGGTAATGGCCACGCCATTGAGGCATCCCACGAAAGCCCCAATTACCAGCATCACAAGCGATCCGACGATGAACCCCGCGGGCCCCGGTAGCCCCCACGCAGTCATGCTCCAGGCGCCGCCGACACTGCAAAGCGCGATGATCGAGGTCACTGAAAGATCGATACCACCCGTCAGCAACACCAGCGTC
>JAYUPZ010000483.1:0-14441 GCA_043759805.1 Myxococcales bacterium
CGTACGACGACGAGGTGGATCCCCAGATCATCAATGCGGGCAAGCAAACCGTGACGATCCTGCCGGGGGGCAGCGTTTTTGATTCGGCTCAGTCCTTCGCCATGCTGCGCGGGGGACACGTCGATCTCGCGATCCTCGGTGGCCTCGAGGTCAACACGCGCGGCGATCTGGCCAACTGGGCGGTCCCGGGGAAAATGGTGACGGGCATGGGAGGCGCAATGGATTTGGCTGCAGGAGCCCGACGCCTGATCGTGCTGCAAACCCATACCGCCCGTGACGGTACGAGCAAACTGCGGCGAGAACTGACCTTGCCCGTGACGGCGCTTGGATGCGTATCACGCGTCATCACCGAACTTGGTGTCTTTGTGCCGACCGGCAGCACGTTTGTATGCGTTCAAAAGCCGGACGCCGTCACGCACGAGACCATCATCGCCAATACCGATGCGCCGGTCACGTTTGGCTAACTGGGCCTGCTACCAAAGTTTCAAAATTCGGCTACCCGGATAGTAGTGTTTGAGAATGTCCCGGTAGGTTTTGCCGTTGTCGGCCATGCCAATGCTTCCTGTCTGACACATTCCGACCCCATGGCCAAAGCCTCCTCCCGTGAATGTCGCCCCACCGGCTTTCACGTCGACGATGAACATCGAACTGCGTAGACCACCAAATAACTGCCGGATCTTGAGTTCGCCTTCCACGTTGGCTTCACCGTTTTCGCCGATTATGCGAATCAATAGCGCCCGTCCGGAAACACCCCGTGAAAGAACCTCAATGGCCTTGAGCGTCCCAAGTTTGTAGGGTTTGAGCACCTCGGCAATTTCGGTGGCCGAACGGGTCACAGTCCAGCGGACCCGATCGTCGGCACCAATCGATGCGACGGAATCCCAGGTCTTTGGCGGCGAAAGAATGAAAGCCCTCACGGCTGCTTCTGAACTACCGGGCACGGGCAACGTTGGTGTTGCCGCTTTGCCGATTAGGGCGAGATCGTAGTGTCCACGCAATTGGGGGGCGGGCGCCATTGATGGCCAGAGGCGATCGTTGTCCTCGGTATGGCCACCGCAGCTTGCCGAATAGACCGTGTCCACCAGGTCAACATTGCTGTCGATAAACAACAGTTCACCACGCGTCGCCATCACGGCTTCCGTGGTACGCGGATGTTCCTTGCCTGCCCCTCCGTAAACCTGGCAGTGTGTGCGCGCGCATAAACGAAAGGGATCGCCCTGGTGGCGATGGCCGATCTTGGACAACAGATGGCCACGAGCAGCGATCGCCTGCGATTTCAGCGCTTCCATCGGCGCACGGGGAAAAATTTCCGCCGGTACGAGTCCGGCAAGCAAACGCTCGGCGGGCAAGGCGTTCACAACTGCGAGTTTTCCGCGCCGATCGAGAGTCACATAAAGTTTTCCGTAGTACGATCCGCGGCTTTTCTCTTTTCCGTCGGTTCCGTCGATCTCGATCGCCGCATCGTTGCCGGGCAAGAACCACAACACCCCTTCGTTGCGAATTCGAGTTAGCGTCTTGCTTCCGAGTGCCTCCAACATGCCGTGCGGTCGCTCGACGAGCTCGGTATGCACGCCACGAACATCGAACTTCATTCGCTTTTGTAATTTGGCATAAGCCGCATCGGCATCTGAAAAGCTCGCATAGGGGCCCACCACCACCAGCACCTCTCGACGGTCGAGTACCTTGCCGGACACAGCAAACAAGGTCCCCGTATCAAATACACGGGGGGTCTCGCCTTTGGCCTTCCATGTGTCGATCGTCTGCTGTGCCTCCTTGCCCTGCCCTGCTTTTCCCCGCCACACGATCGCCCAGTGCTGCAAGCGAGCTGGTGTCGTTTGGGTGGCACGAACAACCCACTCGGTATCGGCCAACACTTCCGGGCCACCCTCGCCGTCGGGCAACAAAGCCAAACCAGGACCACCGCGAATGGTAACGGAATTCAATCCATCCGCGACGGCAACGGGAACGATGGGAACGCCATCCTTCGAGAAACGAAATTCGGACGAATACAATGAGCTCAGACGATCACGCGCGGATAGTTCGTCTTCGGCGTGTGCTGCGTTTACGGTCAGTAGCACAATACCGACCCCCATTGCCGCACGGACAAAGCGAAAAACAGGGTATCCAATCATCGCAAGTCGTAGTCCCTCAGGTGACGGAAGTTGAGAAAATTTACCGTAAAGTGTGCCAATACAGAGCCCGTCAAATCGCCGGACCAGGCGAAGAGTTGCCCGAACATCAAGCCAGCCCCAAGAGCCGAAACTGTCCAGGGCAAGTATCGCAGACGCGGCCCAATGTGCAGCAGGGAAAACACGATGCTCGAGATCGCGAGACCCCATGCGGGCAGCATGGCGCCGCGAAAAAAGACTTCCTCGCCAATTGACGACGCGCCGGCCAGGATGAGAATCTCGGAATCCGGCAACGGACCAAGGCGCGCCCGAAAATCACGGTGTAGCGACCGGGCCCACTCGAAACGATGGGCAGCCAAACGTGACACGAAAACGATCCCGAAGCCCATGGCAACGCCGACCAAGGCCCCCATCCAGGGGTTGCGCGACGGATGGTCAGGCAATCGCCAGAAGAAGGGATGCCCCCGCAACACCGACCAGACCACACCGGCAGACCCCAGACCCAGATAAAGCACCAGCACCATTGCCGCTCGGGAAAGCCGTGAAACCGGAGGGGCCATGAATCCCATCAGGATCGCAGGTCGCGGCGCGCTGTCCAATTCTGCAGGTGGCGGATTGCGTCCCGGGGTTCGGATTGTTAGTCTCGGCGCCATGTTGACCCACGTGGTGTTGTTCTGGACCAAACCGGAAATTGCAGATGCGACTGAGCAATTGGTTGCCGGAATGCACAAATATCTCGGGCCAATTCCTGGGGTACGAGGCTTCCACGTCGGCAAGATGGTGTCGAGCCCTCGTCCCGTGGTGGATTCGAGCTACCAAGTCGGGCTTATGATTCAGGTGGATGACAAGGCTGCCGAGGTTGCTTATCAGGAACATCCACTGCACAAGCAGTTTCTCGAAGAGGTGTTCAAACTTTGTTGCGACCGGGTTCGAGTTTACGACTTCGCAGGCTAGCCCTGCTCTCCACCAAGCGCCGCTAGCCATTGCGGCGTGGGTGGGATCAACTTTCGCGCAGCGAGATCAAACAGACCACAGCGAAAGACGGCTTCGCAGGCGACAGCTCCGTCCGTCTTCAAGATCGACTGATGGATCTCGAAGATTTTTCCGCGAATTTCCCCCAACTCGGTGCGAACAACGACCGATTCACGGTTCTGGATCTCGCGCACGAACCGAATCTGAATCTCGAGAATGGTCGGGCCCTGACGGCGCTCGCGAATTTCGCTGAGGCCGAAACCGCCGTCGGTAATCCAATCCCAGCGTGATTCCTCAAAAATCTGCAAATAAGTCGCGTTGTTGACGTGGCCGAACGTATCGAGGTGGCTCTCGCGGATCAGCAAGTTGCGCTCGTGAACTCTGGGCATCGCCGGTCGAACTTGCTCTACTTCTTGAAGAAGTAGGACCCTGGACGGTGCAGCGGCGAGACCGTCATCGGAATCTCGATCGTGGATTCGGTCTCGCGGCGGCGGCGCCGTTTCTGAACCAACAACAAGCCCCCCACAACCGTGTCACGGAGACGATGTGGATTTTGCTTTCGACCGAAATAAAGGTCTGCGCCTGCATCAATGGCATCTGCCATGCCCTGTGCGGTATCGTGCAATGCCGCAACGAAGATGCGTGGCTGGTCAACGGGAGTGAGCGCCGACTTTAATAGACCGATGGCCGCATCCAACCTGTCGTTTCCACCCACGTCGCCAAGGAGCACCACATCAAATCGGTTGGATGCGAGGCGCGTCATCGCCTCCCCCACGGAATCGCAACCGGAAACGTCCATCTCAGCCTGGAGAACTTGGGCGGCGGCGGAGCGCCAGGCGAGTTCCTGATCCACGACGAGCAACCGAACCCGAGACGCAAGCGTCCTCCCTTGAGCCAGGGGTGAATACGGGCTGTCGAGGCGGTCGCTCACACTGTTAAAGTTAGCAGGGCGTCCCGGCGCTGGCTGTTTCCCAGCTTACCTTCTACGGATTTGCCGATGTTCGCAATTTTACGCTGTAATTTCAACTATATGCAGACCGTCGTTCCGTTCAAGTTCCAGGCACAACGTACCGAATCTATGGCTTACGTAAATGGTGGGACTGCGGCGTCGTCGATTTCTGAAAACAAGCGGGCTGCTCCTCGGTGCCACCGTTTGGCATCGGCCGTTCACGTTGGTCCTCGCTGCCGAGGGAATTGAGCTTGCAGTCATCACCCACCCCGACCTTGGGATCACATCGCTCGACCAGAGTACCCTTGCGGCAATTTTTCTGCGCGACATGCGGGTCTGGCAAAACAAGGTACCCCTCCGACCGTTGAACCTTCCGCCCCGCAGCGCAGACCGTGTTGCGTTTGATCGCGCCGCCCTGAACCTCGACGCCGATCGAAGCGCGCAGTTTTGGATCGACAAGATGATCCGAGGCGAGGCCACACCCCCTCGACAGATTACCAACGCATCTTTGCTCCGCCGTGTGGTGGAAGTTGTTCCGGGCGCGATTGGTTACGTACCAGTCAAGCTCGTACAAGCCAATGCCAAGGTCAAAACCGTCGCGTTCATTCGGGGCGGAAAGGTGGTCAAGATATGAGACCGTGGTTACAGATCGGCGCGGTCGTGCTGGCATCGTTTCGCGGTGTCGCAACCGTTCAGGCGCAAACTGCAGAGACTGCCGACGACACCCAAAAATCAGCCGAGGAATCCGAGGCCGAATTGGATGCAATCGTTGACGAAGCCGTTGCCGCCGAAATCGAAGCACAGAAATTCAGTGTTTACGGCTTCATGGATGTTGGACTGCAACGCATCTCTTCGTTCACGCCATCCCTTGGGGCCGCCTTGCCCAGCGAGGAAACGAGCTTCGTATCGGGGAACAACAACGTCTATCTTGAGGTACGACCGGATACCCACTGGCGCGGCCTCATCGAAACCCGTCTCAGCCTGTTGCCCCACGGCGACTACAAATTCCTCGCGCTCGGCGTCTCGGAAAGAACCAGTACCCGCATCATTGATGCGACCAGCCCGTCAGGACGCAACAACGTAGAACTCGGCGGAATCGTTGTCGAGCGTGCGTTCATGGAATGGATGCACAACGACTATTTGAACATCCGCGCGGGCCGCTTCTTCACACCCTGGGGTATCTGGAACGTCGATCACGGCACGCCAACCCTCATCGCGCTCATGATGCCAACCTTTCTTGTTCAGGATGCGATTCCTCAGCGCCAAACCGGATTGCAACTATTTGGGCGCCACAACGCCCCACCCTGGCAGATAGCCTACGACTTGACGCTCTCCAATGGTCGTACGGAAACGTTGTTTGACACCACCGACGGCAAGGCGATTGGCAGCCGGGTCGTGCTTCGACGCCAGGGTGATCTGGGTTTTGCCGCCGGAATTTCGTTGTACCACGGTGACTACCAGGATGAATTCAAGGAGCTTTCCGTAAATGCGGACCTTGAGATCGAACTGGCCAAGACAACAACCGTTTCGTACGACGAAAACAGCATCGGCATGGATGTTTCCGTCGACTATCGAGGCTGGCGATTGCGTGCAGAGGCGATGGCGCGTCGAGTGGAATACGAAACCGGCAAAAGGGAGGTCGTGACGTTCCGTCCAACCCGACCGCAGGTACCCGATCGAATTGAGTACTACGCGTACGCCATATTGTCGTACAGATTGACGAGATATTGGGAGCCTTACGTTTATCTGGAGCAGATTGAGACCAACAAACGCTCGGACGTGGTGGAGGCGGGCTATAGTATTTCCGGCGGCGTGAACATTTACTTCACGCCTGCCGTTCAATTGAAGTTGCAATACGCCCGCTCCAGCTTTGAAAACTTTCTTCCCGAACGGAATACCACGAACTTCTGGGTGTCTCGTCTCGTCATGGCCTTCTAAGGACATTCATGCGAATCACATTCTCCATCGCCGCGCTGTTCATGCTGACAGCTACCGCCTGTGAAGTGGATGAGCCGTGCGACCCGGGTTATTCGCTCGATAAGGGACTCTGCGAAAAGAGCCCGACCGTGGGCACAGACGCCGCTTCCGCGAACACGTGCATCGACAAACCAAGCCCTGACGCGGGCATCTCTGACAGCGGGGCGGCACCAGCGCCTGGCGAATTTGGGCGACCCTGCACGGACGACGTGACCCACAGCGAGTGTGCGGAACCTGCGCCCCTGTGTTTTAAGCAGAGCGCCTCGATGCCAGGCTTTTGCTCCGCCATCAACTGCGATCTTTATTGCAACATTTGCCCGGCAACCTGGAGTTGCTTCAACCTGGGCCTTGTTCAGCCTGGTGCACCCCACGGCTGCGTGAAATTCTGACGACGCCATCCCATGGGGTGCGGTCGCTTCGATGGCGACCGCCCTGCCCCAGGAGATAAACGCTTCTGGCGCCGTTCAGGGCGTCTGCAGGATCTGGAACTCAACGCGTCGGTTCTCGGACCGACCTTTTGCCGTCTTGTTGTCGACGAGCGGCTTGTCGGGACCATGGCCCACGGCGGTCAGGCGATCTTCTGCAATCCCCTTGCCGATAAAGTATGTCCGAACCGACTCTGCGCGGCGGCGCGACAAATCGATGTTCATCTCGCGCTTGCCCTTGGTGTCGGTGTGACCCGAGATCTCCATGCGCACCGAGGGGTAGGCAATGAGAACATCCGCCGCCCGGTTCAGGAGCGGAAAGGATTCTTTCAAGATCAAGTCTGAACCCGTCTTGAACTTGATGCCCTCGATTCGACCCGTGAACTTCTTGACGGCCTCGGGAATGATGTCCGGGCAACCGTCGTCATCCTCAAATCCGTTTCTGGTCTCTGGCTCCTGAGGACATTTATCCTTGTTGTTTGCAATCCCGTCGTTGTCGGAATCCGGGCAACCGCGGAGAGCTGGCACGCCGGCCTCGGCAGGACATTCATCGTCTCCATCCGCAACACCGTCACCGTCGTTGTCGTCGATGCAACCGTCAGCGTCCTCGAAACCATCTTTATCCTCTGCCTCATTCGGACATTTGTCCTGCGAATCGACGATGCCGTCCCCGTCTGAATCGGACTCCTGAACCACGACGGGCTCAGGTGTGGGCTCAGGTGTGGGCTCGGGGGCTGGCGGCTCTGGCACGGGTTGTGGTTCTGGAGAGGGGCCGAAGCGATAATAGAGTCCCCCAATGAACTCAAAATCAGAGGCGAAGTTGTGTCCACGTACCCCTGACATCATGCTGTATCGAGCATCAATGCGGAGCCCAAAATTGGATCGGAGCTCGAACTTCGAGCCCACGCCAACGTAGGGACCTCCATCGGTATCACGGTAGATGATTTTGGCGTTCTCCGCATCGTAGGAACTCAACCCCTGGAAACCCAGGACCACGAAGGGGCGTACCGTCCCATATTCCACGACGTGTGCAAGCGCCTGAATGCGATAAGTCGCGAGCTTGATGTTGGCCTTTGCTGTTCGCGCTTCGCTGAAGGCCACGCCGCCTTCCGACTCGATAGAGAAGGTGTTGTTCAAGGCGTAACCCAGGCGCAAGCCAAAGGTGAACGCATTTTTAGGTGCGTTGTTGTCGTCAACGTAGCGACCGATCTCGTTGTACTTGGAATAGAGATACACACCGCCGAATGCGCCGACCTCGAAACCCGATCGGTCTACGGGTGAAGGTGAGCTCGCCTCGCCCTCCGCGGATTGAGCCAAGGCGGACCGGGATGCCAACAGGTAAAGCAGCGAGGCAAGCACCGACGCCGAACCGATTCGTTTGCGAATTGCTTCGTTCATGCGCGCGAATCTATAACTGCACACGCGCCGGGTAAAGCGAAGATGACAGGAGCCCTAACGACGACCCCCGGAGGGCGCCGTCCCCGCAAGATCGACCCTCCCGTCGACTTTGGTCGTAAACTGATTTCGATACGCCCGCGGCGACAGCCCCACCTGAAGCCGAAATTGTCCGCACAAATGGGCGCCGTCGTTGAAGCCAAGTTCGTGAGCGATTTCGGTTATCGAGCGATCGTGACGCAGCAACAATTGTTTGGCCACTTGAATCCGACGACGCTGGAAGTAGGCACGCGGCGGAAGGCCGATGTCATGGTGAAATATCCGGCCAAAATGGGCAACCGTGACGCCCGTTCGACCTGCCAATTCGGCGACCGAAAAAGCAATGCCGCCTTCAAGGAGCGTCGTCTCGATGGCGTTCAACGCGACCCACACCTCCGGGCGGAGCTGAATGTTCAAACCGATGCCCAACGTACTACGAAAGGCACGGCTTATGAGAACAAGGGCCTTGACGAGGCAGGCACGCAGGAGCAAAGGCGAGGGCCGCGGGCGTTTTTGTTCGTCTTCGAGTGCATCCATCTCCCTCGCAACGGTGTTCAATTCGTCTCCCGATAAACGAACGATGCGCGGATCTTTCACGGCCCACTTCGCCAGCAGCTGGTGCCCAAAAAACAGCGGTACGATGCCGTCCTGACCCCAGAACATTCGCAACTCCGACAGCAACCAATCCTCGATGTAGTACAGATTGGTTACTTTCAAATCGCGCGGGTCGTAAAAAGCATGGACGCCGCCTGGGGGGACGACGATGAGATCGCCCGCCTGTAGCTTCTGTCGCTCGCGGGCGGTTTCGTGGCGCGCAGTACCGTTCATGACCAAACAAACTTCGTAAAAGTCGTGGTCATGCGGTCGGACCGTCTCGCGAACCTGCCGTATCTCCGCTCGTACCGGCAGATCTGCCGAAAGGCGAACGTGATCCTGCGATATGCGCCACTCGCTCAACATGATTTATCGTAATCTTACAAGTTTATACACTTCGCATTCAAGCGTAATTTTGCGGATTGCTACACCCTGAAATCCATGAGATTTGGCGCCATCGCCCATTGCACGGCCATCGTAATCCTTCCAATACTCCTTGGCCGCCCCGAACTGGCATCCGGCGCAGAACTGCCGTGGGCGTTTATCCCGCCGCAACAACCTGCAATTCCACCTCCGCTCGGACTCCATCGCAAGTGGCCGGCCAGCGCACTCGATCGATTGACGCTGGCGGCGATGTTGTCTGCTGGTCACGCTCCAGCAAAGCCTGCTGATCGCGCCACGTTGTTGCGTCGTCTGAGTCTGGACCTCACCGGATTACCACCCTCGCCCACTGACCAGGCTAGGTTCTTGTCAACCCGAGCACCGAATGCCTTGGCGGCCGAGGTCGATCGCCTTTTGGCGTCTCCTCATTTTGGCGAACATTGGGGGCGCCACTGGCTGGATGCCGCCCGTTATGCCGACTCGAACGGATACGAAAAGGATATGGCGCGATCAATCTGGCCTTATCGCGACTGGGTGATAGACGCCTTCAACCGCGATCTGACGCTGGAAGAGTTTGTGATGGCGCAGCTTGCGGGCGATCTGGTGGAAAACCCGGCACTGCAAGAAACGGTTGCCACCGGATTTCTGCGCAACTCAATGACGAACGAGGAAGGCGGCGTGGACCCAGAGGAGGCGCGCGTCGAGGCGATCATCGACCGCGTCGATACCGTGAGTAAATCCTTTCTGGGATTAACCGTGGCCTGCGCACAATGCCACGACCACAAGTTCGATCCCATCAGCCAACGCGAATACTACCAGTTCTTCGCGTTCTTAAACAACGACGACGAGGCCATTGTCGAAGTACCAACGGCAGCACAGAATCAGCTTCAAGATACGATCAAAGCCAACGTCACCGAGCTGCAACGAAAGGCGATGGCGCGGCCGGGTGTTATCACGGCAATGTCCACCTGGGCCGGATCGACAACTCCGAGCGTGAAATGGTTAAACTTGAAGGACGCGCAGATCTTCGGTGCATTCGGCCAAAAGTTCGAGAAACTTGAAGACGAATCCTACCTCGCCAAGGGCGATCGTCACACCGAGGCTACCTACACCGTTTCCGGGAAAGCGCAGCACACCGCAACGACGCCGATCACTGGCATTCGCATCGAGTTCTTGACCCACCCCTCGCTCTTTTTCGGCGGACCGGGGCGCGACGATATCGGGCGCGCGGTCGTGACGGAGATTCAGGTGAGCTCCGCACCAGCAGATGGTCCGCTCGCCTCCAAGCCGACTGTAATCTCGAAAGTAACTGCCACAGTCGAAAGTGAACATTGGAAGGCGACCAGCGTCATTGACGGCGACAACCAAACAGGCTGGAGCACCGGTGCTGCGGGAAGTGGCCGCCGAAACCAATCACAACATTTGGTATTGGTCCCCAACAAACCGATTGGGTATTCGAACGGAACCATTTTGACAGTTGCGATCATCCAGCGAATGGGTGCGCGACAAACCGTGGGACGCTTCCGCGTCACGACCACGAGTGACAAGGGTTCACTCGTTGCCGATCCAATTTCTGTGCAAACTCGGACCATTCTGAGCAAACCAGCTTTCAACTGGACACCCGCAGAGCGAATCCAGCTTTTTGAGCATTACCGAATCGGACGGCCAGAATTCGTTGCCTTGAACACCGCCGTCGACGAGGCCCATGGCCAGTGGCCGACCGGCGACACAACGATGGTCCTGCGCGAAAGGCAGCCCGCTCGCACCACCCGTATCTTTACGCGCGGTGACTTCAAGCGACCGGGTGACACGGTTAGCCCCGATGTTCCGCATTTACTACATTCCATGCAAACCTTGCCACGCAACCGCCTCGGCCTCGCGCGCTGGATCGCTTCGCCGCAGAACCCACTGACCGCAAGGGTGTTGGTCAACCGCGCCTGGCAAGCGTTGTTTGGCCAGGGACTTGCCGATACACCCGACGATTTTGGAGCCCGCGCTGCGAAGCCCGACAACCAGGCGTTGCTCGACTGGTTGTCGCTCGAATTTTTGCGCGAGGGTGGCAGGATGAAACCGCTGCTGCGAACCATCGTGCTTTCGGCCACCTACCAACAGAGTTCAAACGCAACACCTCAAGCGCGGCAAAAGGATCCCGACAACCGGTGGCTCGCGCGAGGTTCTCGTTTTCGCTTGGATGCCGAATCCATTCGCGATGTCATGCTGAGCTCAAGTGGCCTGCTTACGCCGGCGATAGGCGGGCCCAGCGTTTTCCCAGCGATGCCAGCGGGCCTTGTGGAATTGACCTTTGGTGGCCGAGATTCTTGGAAGACCGCGACGGGAAGCGATCGCTACCGTCGCGGCATGTACACTTTTTGGAAACGCACCCTTCCCTATCCGAGCATGGCAACCTTCGACGCCCCGGAAGCGCGTACGTCTTGTGTGCGCCGCGATCGCTCGAACACCCCGTTGCAGGCGTTGACGACCTTGAACGATCCGGTGTTCATGGAGGCAGCGCAGGCCTTGGCATTGCGGGTGTGGCAAGAAGCCAAACCGAACGACAATGCGCGGATTCGCCATGCGTTTTCACTTGCACTGGGACGTACGCCAACAGCAAACGAAGCCCGGCGCCTTCAAACCTTTCTCGCCAATCAGCGACGCCATTTTCGCGGCAACACGCGTGACGCCGTCCTTGTATCGGCAGCCGCCTTGGAGAATCCACCCTCCGGAGTCGATCTGCATGCCCTCGCCCCGTGGACCATGGTGTCACGGGTCTTGTTGAATCTTGATGAAACCATTACCCGGGAGTGAACCATGAATTCCACAATCCATTTGAAACGACGGCGATTTCTGGCTACCACGGGATTGGGCATTGGCAACATTGCGCTCGGTTCGTTGCTGGGCAATCACGCGCATGCATCCTCAACATCCGCTGCCCCAACGCTCATGTCCGCGCGCGCACCACACCATCCAGCACGTGCCCGTCGCGTGATCTATTTATTCCAGGGCGGCGGGCCCAGTCAGCTGGATATTTTCGACTGCAAGCCGATGCTGCGAAAATTCGACGGCAAACCCGCACCGGCCGATCGGGTCCGCAATCAACGTTTTGCGTTTATCAAACCCAATGCCGCGATCTTTGCGTCCCCTTTTAAATTCGCCAAACATGGTCAAAGCGGCGCCGAAATATCCGACGCCATGCCCCACCTGGCAAAGGTCGCAGACAATATTGCGATTGTGCGTTCGATGGTGACCGATGCGTTTAACCATGCACCAGGACAACTGTTGATGAATACCGGCGCGATGCAATTCGGCCGACCCAGCGTGGGCGCATGGGTGACGTATGGACTTGGCAGCGAAGCGAGCAATCTACCTGCATACGTTGTGTTGTCCTCGGGCGGCGGCACAAGTGCGGGATCTGCGAACTGGGGCGCGGGATTTCTTCCGACCTACCATCAGGGCGTTCCGTTTCGACGTTCGGGCGATCCGATCCTCTACCTGTCGAATCCGCGCGGTGTTTCCGAAACCATGCAGCGGGAAAGTCTCGATGCGATTCGGTCACTCAATCGCGAGCGGCTTGATTTGACAGGGGATCCGGAGATTGCGACGCGAACGGCGTCCTACGAAACAGCGTTTCGCATGCAAACCAGCGGTCCAGAGTTGATGGATATCTCAAAAGAATCGCCGGAAACCCTTGATCTTTACGGGGCCAAGCCGGGTCAATCTAGCTATGCGAACAACTGCTTGCTTGCTCGCCGTTTGATCGAACGCGGTGTTCGGTTCGTCCAACTGAATCACGAGACCTGGGATCACCACAGTCAGGTAGTCCAGGGTGTGAAAGACTCATGCGAATCAACCGACCGCGCCAACGCGGCCTTGATACACGATCTGAAACGCATCGGATTGCTCGATGAAACCCTCGTCATCTGGGGCGGAGAATTTGGTCGGACGCCCATGGCGGAACACAATCCCGATGCCGGTCGCTCCATGGGTCGGGATCATCAACCGTCGGCGTTCACGATGTGGCTTGCAGGGGGCGGAATCAAACCAGGACTCACACTCGGTGCGACGGATGATCTAGGCTTTCACGCCGTCGAAGATCGCGTCCACGTACACGACTTGCATGCAACCGTATTGTATCTACTCGGCCTCGATCATCTGAAATTGACCCACCGTCATCAGGGGCGCGACTTTCGCCTGACCGACGTGCATGGGAATGTGGTAAGGGAGATTTGGACATAGAATGATAAGGAACAACGACACTTCTCCGCGAACATAGCTAGTTGTTGTCACTCGTTCCCAAGCTAGACTTAGCTCCAGCTTGGGAACGAGTGGAACTCAAAAGTGAACCACAAAGACACGAGGACACAAAATACCTTTTTTCGTGTCCTTGTGCCTTTGTGGTCAATATCCCAGTCCATCTACCTAGAACCGGTTAAAGGCCTTCCATTATGTTGGGAAAAGGACTTGAAAGTTAAGAAAGGTGTTCCCTCGCACCCAAATTCTTGCTTGGGAACGAGTGGACGAAGCCGAAACTTGGGAACGAGTGGTGGCGATCCAAGAGCAGTGTCAGAAAAACTCACACTCAAATACTGATTTGGCCAGTTCCGTCGCCAAATTTCACATCGTTGATCCCTACCGTCTCGAGCATCGATGAAAATAGATTGTTGAGCGGTGTGTACTGTGGATACTCAATCAATCGCCCCGTCTGGATGCGGTTACCACCTTTGCCTGCAAGCAAAATCGGCAAGTCATGGTGATCGTGACGATTGCCGTCGGAGATGCAACCTCCATACACAATCAGCGAATGGTCGAGCAAATTACCGTCCCCCTCCGGGGTCTCTTTGAGTTTCTTGAGAAAGTAACAAAACTGTTCCGAATAGTAGCGATCGATCTTAGCAATCTTTTCGATGCTCTCTTGTTTGTTCTCGTGGTGAGACAATTGATGGTGACCATCCTTTACCTCGATCATCGGAAAAGCGCGATTGCTACCCTCGTTGGCGAGCATGAAGGTAGAGATGCGAGTCGTGTCGGTCCTGAATGCCAGAACCATCAAATCGTACATCAACCGGATATGTTCGGAAGAGTCGCTCGGCTTATCGATCGGTTCGGCGACTCCTTCGGGTAAGGCCACGGGGACCGCAAAACGATTGATTCTCTGTTCGACTTCGCGAACACTCGAAAAGTATTCTTCAAGCTTACGTCGATCATCAGCCCCTGAAATGCGTTCCAGGTGTTTGCGCTGTTCCGATACAAAGTCCAGGATGTTCGATTGCATGGCGCGCAATCGGGCATCGGTAGAACCTGTCGTACCAAAGAGGCGTTGAAAGGCACGCAATGGATTGATCTCTTTAGCAGTTGGCAACGTTTCCGATCGCCACGAAATGTTATTCGAATAAGCACACGCGTAGCCTGAATCACACGAGCCCGCGTCTTTTCCTTCTTCGGTACCTAATTCGAGAGATGCTAGACGCGTTGCTTGACCGTACTCATCGGCAGCGATCTGATCTGCGCTACGACCGACTTTGATTTTGGATCCTGCCGTCTTGAACGGGTGAGCTCCGGTCAAAAAAGCCGCGGCGCTTCGAG
>JAYUPZ010000484.1:0-14426 GCA_043759805.1 Myxococcales bacterium
CCGGCCGTGCACAATGTGTTCGGAACGATTCCTGCGACCGATGCCCATGCGCTGCCACTCGAAGAGCACAACGAGTGATGGGTTCTTTACGCCGATACATTTTCCTGACCTCCCTCGCGTCGTGTGTCAGCCCTCGCGTTGAACTCGAAGGTGAGGATGAAAGGGGCACCGGTGGCCAGGGAGGTTCGCCTTCGCGTACATCGACGGTGTCCAACGCGGGAGGCTTTGCGACCGGCGGCACCCGGGCGGGCGGAATGCCGTCCGGTGGAGGCGGAACGTCTTCCACAACGGCTTTAGGTGGGCGAATCGGGGCCATGCCGAGGCCCATTGGGGAATGGCTATTTGATGAAGGCGCCGGAAGCTTCGTGCAAGATTCATCCGGGAATCGCAATACGGGTCGCGTTTTGGAAGGCGCGTCGGTCGAGCCCGGGTTCGATCCGAAGCTTAAAAACGACGCTCAGTGGGTTTCGGGTCACAAGGGATTCGGACTACAATTGGATGAAATGGATGACTGGGTTCGCGTTGAGGATTCCGACAGCCTCGATAGCACCGGCCTCACCAACATGGTTTCGATCTCGGCCTGGGTCAAAATGCGAAGCTGGGGAGGAGAGCACGTCCGTTGGATCGTGATCAGTCAACGACACATGTCGGGAACGCGCCTTGAACAATTCTTCCTGGGTCTCTCCTTACAACGCACGTTGATGGTGGGGATCAATTTTTTCTACGGTGCAACAATGGATCCGTTCCCTCTCGACCGGTGGACCCACGTCGCCATGACCTACGATGGCATCAGGCAATGCGGCTTCGTCGCTGGCAACGAAGTGATTTGCCACGACGTGGGTTGGCCCATCGCTCCGGATGAGACGCCCTTCACGATGGGCGCCGGGATAAACGATACCGACGTGATCGAGAACCTCGATGGTGCCATCGATGAGGTTCGTCTCTACAACGTCGCGTTGACCCCCTCGGAGGTCGCGGCGCTGGCGAAACCCTAGAAATCATACCGTAGCCCGCACCGTTACGGGCCTGACTTTTTATCAGCGAACTGAAGATTAGTCGCGACTTTTTATCAGTGTGATAGAATATTGTCGTGAGCAAAGAGCGGTATTTGTCGCGCGCCATTCGCGAGGATGCCTTCGCAGCATCGAAAATGGCCTTTGTCAGCGGGCCCCGGCAAGTTGGCAAAACCACCCTCGGCAAGGTCCTGCTGCAGTCGCCTCAGAACTACTTTTCCTGGGACGACAGCCGATTTAGGCAAGCGTGGGCGAAGTCGGCCGTGGATTCCATTTCATCAGGAGGCCCGGGTCCCGTGGTGCTTGACGAGATCCACAAGGACCGACGATGGAAGGGGCGGCTCAAAGGTCTATTCGACACCCGTGGTGCCGGCGATGGGATCGTTGTTACGGGCAGCGCCAGATTGGATCTTTATCGCAAGGGAGGTGACAGCATGATGGGCCGATTCTTGCCCTACCGGCTTCATCCTCTGTCGGTTGCAGAAACGGCGCGACCCATTTCACCTGATGAGATCTTCAAGACCCAAAAACCGGCGCAGCCGTTTGACGATTTGCTTATGTTGGGAGGTTTTCCGGAACCGTTCTTTTCGGGCCGACAGAATCACGCCAAACGATGGAGTCGCCTGCGTCTTGAGCGTCTTTTGTACGAAGACGTAAGGGATCTCAAATCGATTGGCGATATTGCGGGTTTGCAAACGCTTGCCGACTTGTTGCCGACGAAGGTAGGCGGCTTGCTTTCGATGAATTCGTTGCGCGAGGATGTGGGTGTCGCGTATGCGACGATTCGATCCTGGGTACAGGTGTTCGAGGCTCTGTACCACTGCTTTCTGGTTCGCCCGTATTCGAAAAAAATGGCGCGTGCGTTGACCGCCATGCCGAAGTTGTATCTGTTCGATACGCTCGCGATCCCCGCTGAATCAATGGGTGCTCGTCTTGAAAACTTGGTGGCGCTGCACCTGCTCAAGGCGTGTCACTTTTGGACCGATCTTGCGTACGGTAATTTCGATCTTCGATACATCCGCGACAAGGAGCAGCGTGAGGTTGATTTCTTGATGTTGAAGGACGGAAAACCCTGGTTTCTCGTGGAATGCAAGTCGGGGGACACCGACCCTGCGGGGGCGGTGCAGCACTTTCAGGCGGCGCTTTCAGGCATTGATGCCTACCAGTTGGTCAACGTGCCTGGATACGATCGCCACTACCCGGACAAACGGTTTCGCGTGATCGAATATGGAAAGTTTTTGGCGGGTTTAGTCTAGCGTCCCTTGTACGCCGGGCAGGGCATCGACAATTGCCATACGGTTCCATCAGTCCCTGAAATCCAGGCGTGTCCGGTGGGGTCGTCAAAACCGACGCCTGCGGCACCCTTGACGTTGATCGGCAGTGGGTACTTGTTCAAAAACATTCCCGAGGGTGTGTATTCAGCCACCGTGGTCTCGTCGCTGCTGACCAAAAACAAATGGCCTGTGCTCTGGCAAACATCGAGGTCACCGAAGTTGACGACGAAGTTTGGTGTCGTTTGAAAAGAGTCAATCACCTGGCCGGTTATGACATCGACTTCCGCGACACGATTGCCATTTTGTAGTCCAGGAACTTTGTCCTGAACCAGGAAGAAGCTGTTTCGTGCGGCGTGATACGCCCCACCCACGACGTGGCTATTGCCGAAAACCGTGGCAAGGTTTCCGACGGATCCACTGGATTTATTGATGGCGTGAATTTCGGTTGTTCCCACTTCGCCGTTGATGAATAGAAGATCCCCCTCGGATACCTTCGTTTGGCCCAGGGTGAAGGCCTTTGGGGCAATGTCAACGTCCACATCATCGGCCGTTTCGCCTCCCCGGGGGGCAGGGGCTGATGCTGTTCCATCGGGAAGAAATCCAAAGATCTGCGCACCGAAGCAGGGGTAGACCCAAACTTGGTTCGCGACGTGATCGTACGCCATGCCGCAGGGATTGGTTCCGGAGTTGAACATCTTTTGTGTTGCGATTTCGCCAAAGGCATCTGGCGTGGCGGCGTCCCGGGAAGCGGCGTCGAGGCCTTGGGCATCCATGGATGGGCTGGCGATGGACGCATCCGCGATCGTTGCATCCGGTTGATCGTTTGGGGCGGGCGCTGCGTCCGCGGTCCCGTTGCTCAGTTCCGCCGCATCGAGCGTGCCCTGTGTCTCGTCTTCGTCATTGCAGGCGATGAGGCATACGAACGAAACGGCGAGTGCTGTTCGACAATAGGCTTGGACCATGGTTCTAGAAACATAGCGGTCCGGGCTTGGACGACCAGTGCTTTTTCCCCGGACGTCGTTTGACGCCTCGATTACCGTGCTTCATTTGCGGCAAGCTAGCCCCGTTGGGGCGCAGCGGCGATCGCCAACAACGCTCGGACCTCGGTCGAATCAAGGCCAGCCAACGTGGGCGGATCGTTGCGTAGGAGCAACCACGGCACTTCCGGCGCGATCGTTTGCGCCAACACGGCTGCGGCAAGCACGGAACCAGCGGGTGCCGCGTGCCGACCATCCACATCGTAAAGCGTTGGCGTGTGCGACGTGAATCCGGCGCGGCGCCACGCGTCCCCGACAGGCGCGAGCCGGGCCCGGTGTTTGCGGGCAACGTCGCGGTAGACATTTGCGATCGCGGCCTGGGTTTGTGGCGCGTCGGCCAACGCCCAGGTCATGTAGAGCACCGGGATGGCGCCGTGTTTTGCGACGGCCTCACACCAAAGACCTGCATAGGTTCGCGTCGAATCCGGCGTTTCCAGGGGCGCACCACTTCGATCTTGCAAAACCACAAAATCAAAGGGACCACGCGCCAAAGCGTCTTGCGTTTGTTTTCGCTTCCAGTGCCATTCCAGGCTGACGCTGTCGGTTGAACATCCGCCACACGACGCCGCACGGTCTGTGCCCCATGCCAGCAAATCCTGCAGGAGAGCCGGAACGTCGTTGACGTGGGTGTGGCTGTTGCCAATCAAGAGGACACGCACAAGGCCCCTTTACTTCCCCGTGATCCCACCCGACACAATAAACGCCATCAATTCACCCGAGCTCTGGTCGATAGGGCGAATCGCCTCACGCGCCACCAACACAACCTGGCCCGCGAAGTTATACGATTGCGGAAAATAGACCGCGACACTGCCCGGCTCACCCAGGTACGACACATCCTCGCGCGTGACGAATCCCAGTGCCTTGATCGTCTTTTCGGCATTCATCGTGACCAACACCGGCTTGTCGAAGCGCTTCTTCTCACCGACGAAGGCGCTCAGCAGATCCTTCAGCGCGCCGTGCAACATCTTTACGAGAGGCAAACGGTCGAACAACGTTTCCAGTGTTCGCATCAACCGCCGCGTGAGGAAGTTCGACGCCAGGAACCCCGCAAAGGTGATAGCCGAAATGGTGAATGCGATGCCGAACCCCGGCACATCCAGACCCAACCGTCTGCGCCCCCACTCATCGATCGTGACAATGGCGCCAAACAACACCCAGATCGTCAAACCGATCGGGACGAGGAATACCAGCCCCTGGAGAAAATAGGACAGCAGGCGCTTCATGTCCGCAGGGTACCCCCTTCTTGTCCCGGGCGGAATTTCTCGCCCATCTACATCACGGAGTCTTGCCCGCGACAGGCGCCTTGACGCCAAGGACGCCCAGCAACCACGCGTCGGCCGCCTCTCGCTGCTCCGGTGTCGTGAAGTGCCCCGTCTCAAGCGCGAGGAGCAGTTTTTTCGGCGCCTTGATGACGTTGTAGGCCGCAAACGTCGAGGTCGGAGGGCAGGTCACATCGTTGTAGCCCCAGGAATAAAAACCCGTTGCCTTGACCCGCCGGGCGAAGTTTGCAACGTCGTAGTACGAAAGCGTGCTGATGCGATCCGCCGTGCGCATCGCTTCCGGCCGCAACAAGAACGGCCAGCCACCCGTGCGACCCTTCAGAAATCCCGCGTGGTCTGCCAGCGCCGGGTAAAAAGAAACCAGCGCGCGAACCCGAGGATCCAGCGCCGCCGTGATGATCGCAAGCGCGCCGCCTTGGCTGCCGCCCGAAACCGCGACGTTCTTCTTGTCGATCCGCGGACGCGACATCAACAAATCCATTGCTCGAATCGTACCGAGGTATACGCGACGGTAGTAGTAGCGATCGCGATCGTTGCTGTTAATACCCGGGTAGCCACCCAGAGCGCCGACGTTCAAGACGTCGTACGTTTCGCGTTCCAGATTGACCGGGATCCCGTGAATGCCAATGGTGAAGGTGATGACGCCCTTTGCCGCAAGCGTGGTGTCGCCTGAATACGAACGGATGCCCGCGCCCGGAACCAACAAAACCGCCGGAAAAGGTCCTTTGCCGTGCGGCTCGCAAAGAATGCCATATAGCCGGCTCGGTGCTCTTGGTTTTCCGTCTGCAGAGGGCGCCTCGCTTGGTGCCGACGCCACGCCAACGTGGAAGCAATCGACGCCGGGTGCGCTTCGTTCAGGGGCCGGGGTGAGTTTCGAGTCGAGTGGAATCGCTGCCAGTTGTTTTTTGCCCGCGTCCCAGAATGCATCGAAATCGGCTGGATTTTCCGTCGCCGGCGTAATGCGATCCGGTGCCACCGCGACTGCGGCACGGCCCTTGTAGGTGCGGCCCTCGAACTCGACCGTGGCAGCGCAGGCCACAAATCCAGCCTCGGTGGCTGGCTGGCTCGTCACCGTCATCGCACCAGCCCCAACATCAAACGTCGCACTGTCCGCCGTCGGGAGATTTTCAAGCCCCAACTCGTAGGTGCCGGTGGCGCCCTTCAACAGTTGACCATCGCGGGTGACCCTGATCTCGAACGTAGCACGCTCGCCGATGTCGATGCGCCAGTTCGGGTGTTGCGGAACAATCTGGACGACGACGTTGCCGGAGAATTCCGCCGCATCGCCCTTTTTTTGTCCGAAGGCAGGATCCGTCACACACAAAGAGATGAGAAGGGCACTGAGGCTCGCGAACCGAAGGCTGAACATCGCGACACTGTAGCCGCGGGGACGGGTTTCAGAAAGCTTTCCAGCTTGAAACGTCGAGACCCGTGCGTGCGCCAAATCCCAGCTGCACGAGTGTCGGCCGGCCATTATCCGAGGGAATCAGATCCACTGTGAAGGCAAAGGTGAAACGCGGAATCACACCTTGCTGAATGCGCAGATATTTACCGCCGATGCCAGCGCCGAATCGAATGCCCGGAACCGCGCCAGCATCCACGATGCCCAGCTTTTCGTCGGCGGTTGCGCGATCGATGAAGAGCAGCGGACCGACTTCCACCTCGACATGGGTCGACAGGCCAAAGTCCCAGCGTCCGACAAGCGGGGCGGCCGCAACCGCTGCAAGCTCGGGGAATTCTTCCACCTGGCCGAGCTTCAGGTTGGTGAAACGCGCATCACCACCGAATTCCACGCCGAACAACAGGGCGAAGCGATCGTCAAAGGTACGGCCCGCGAGCAATCGACCCGAACCGCCCCCGCCGTATCGGGTTTGGCCCACCGCCCGCTCCATCGTGAATCGACCGCCGCCCTCGACGCTCAGCAGGTATCGATGAGCCGAGGTGTGTACGCCTTTGAAATTAGGCGAAGATTCCAGCCAAAACGGACACTTTCCCTTGCGTACCCGGTCGTCGGTCTCCGTCAACAGGCGTTCCACCCGCGACCAAAAGAGCAACTCTTCGATGGCCCCCAGATCGCGATCTCGGGCGCGCCACAGGGCCGCAGGCTCGCCGCCCAGCAGGTCGACCCGGCGGGCCACCCACGCGATAGCCTCCGTGCGCGATTGCTCCGGAGTTTGGCACGCGGCCTTGAGCGCGTTTGGAGCGGCCTCCTCGATTTCCAGATCGTCGAATTCCCAGCCGGTTCGCGTCGCCACGTCGACCACGCGAGCGATGTCCCGCACAAGTGCGCGCTCGGCCGGCACCTGCGGCAATGCCGGCGCACAACCGATCATGCCTAGCACCAGAGCAAGAATTCCCAGTTGCCCGGGCGGCGGGGAGGTCGATCGCGGCAAGTTGGCCATCATAGCGGTATGCCCCGGTGCATGGCGAGATAGAACCTGTGTCTGCAGGACTTGACGGGGAGGGGCCGCTCGCGGCATACAGTCTCGCTTCCCGCGGCGTCGGTCGTCGGGAGTTATTTGAAAAACTGAATCCGGAGAGATGGCCGAGTCCGGTTGAAGGCGCCTGATTCGAAATCAGGTGTGGGTGAAAACCCACCGTGGGTTCGAATCCCACTCTCTCCTCAAAAATAGGAAGCACCTGCGGAACGAAGCCGTGTGTGCCCCTGGAGAGGTGCCCGAGTGGTCGAAGGGGCACGATTGGAAATCGTGTGAACGGAAACGTTCCGAGGGTTCGAATCCCTCTCTCTCCTCCAACCCCGTTCCCCCTATTGCCGCAGCGGCGAATATGGTCCCGAGCACCCATGCGGCTGGCTACCGTTGCTCCCTTCCGGGCCTGGCGGGGTTCATCAGCGTTATGCCGCCCGGGACCGCTGAAGCTTTTGACACGAAATCTCTCTGAGTGCCAGGGGACTGTGTGAAAGTGATGTCGCGGTGGCGTCCAACCAGGCGAAATCGCCCTCGACCGTGTACAATAATCCGCCCCGGGTTTAGCCCGGAATCCCGCACCGCACCGCGACCTTTTTTCGGAGGACTCTCGTACATGGCCCGCATGGTCAAATGCATCAAACTGGGCCAAGAGTTGCCCGCCGTTGTCTACAAGCCGTTTAACAACGATCTCGGACAGCGCATCTACGACAACGTGTCTCAACAAGCCTGGATGCAATGGGTGGAATTCTCCAAAAAGATCGTGAACGAGTATCGACTCGATCTCACGACGGAACAGGGTCAAAGCACCTTGCTGACGCAGGCCGAGGAATTCTTCTTCGGCGCCGGGGGTCAGATGCCTCCCGAATACGTTCCGGAGGCCAAGTAGCCGTTTCCTCGTACCGCCATGGCTGACGAAGAAAAAACAGGCTTTACGGGTGAAATGCCCGCGGCGGGTTCTCGCGAAGACACGCGAGCACCCCGTGCAGGAGTGTCAGCGCCTGTCCGCTATCGCTACGAGAGCTTCATCGATTTCATCGATTCCCAGTCCATCAATATCTCGCGATCCGGGATGTTCGTTGCAAGCAAACATGCCTTGCCGGTTGGCAGCGTGGTCGAGTTCGAGTTTTCGCTCGCCGACGGCTTCGCGCTCCTGAAGGGCCGCGCCCAGGTGGTTCGCACGGGATCTTCACCGCCCGGTATGGGCATCAAGTTCCTTGAGGTCGACGACACGACCCGGCAGCTCATCGACCGAATCGTCGAGGTCAACACCCGCGAAGGCAGAAAGCCAACCGTCGCACCAGAATTCATGGATCCGTCCGCGGCCGCGTCGCTACGAGGACTTGCTGGCGCGACGCCAATATCGACCGGTGTCGATTTTGTCGGGCAGATTCTGCGCATTCAGATCAACCCTGCCACGGCCGGGTATTTCGTTTACAACCCACTTTTAAACATTCGCCTCGGCGGGTTTGTTGTGCCCGGGCACGACGATGCGCCGCTCGGTCAGATGTACGACGTGGTCATCACAGATCTGCGAGAAAACGTGATGTTTCATGGGCAGGGGAAGGTGGTTGCCAAACACGAACAACGCCTCGGGATTCGTCTCGTGGACGTGGACAAGCCGACGCTTGCGATGTTGCAGGCCGAGGTGAACAAGATGGGCCCGGGCGCTCGTTAAAAGCCGAGAGAATTCTGCAATCAACATGGCAAGCAAAGATAAAGAAAAAGCGACCTCCGAAAACGCCCTGCAAGCTGCGCAAACGCGCCTTGCGGCTCACGGACGCAACGATCCCTGTTCGTGCGGTTCCGGCAAGAAATACAAGAAATGCCATCTGCGTCAGGACGAGTCGGCCACCGTGGTCGAGGCAGAAAAGCCCGATCCGGATGAATTGGTTCAGCAGGGGTTCCGGATGCTGGAGCAACGTCGTCCCGGTGCTGCTGAAAAGCAATTTCGTGCCGTGCTTGAGTTGAACGCCGGTCACATCAACGCCCAGGTGGGCATTGGTTTTGCGCGGTTGTCTGCAGGCGACAAGGACGAGGCCACGCAGTCCTTCGAGGCGGTCATTGCGCACGAAAAACCCCTGGCTGATAAGTTGCGCAAGGACGGCGTCAAGAATGCTTTCGAGCGCGTCGAGGCTCAGCCGTTCATTCGTGCGGCGCATGCGCTCGGGTGCATGTGCTACGACGATGGAGACTTCGAGAAATCAGCCGCAACGCTTGAGACGGTCTACTCGGTGGACGAGGGCGCGATTGGCACCGAGGCGCGACTCGTGGCTGCGAAGGCACTCGTCAAGCTGCAAAAGGCTTCCGAGGCAGTTCCGCTTTTGCAAGCAGCGGCCCGATTTGACGCTGCGGCGGCGCGTGCCGAAATGGGTCTCACGCTTGCGCAGCTTGTTGCCGGCGATCCAAACAAGGCCGAAGAGGCCTTGAATCGCGCGCTCACACACAATCCCCACATGGGCAAAGCCATCCTGGGCCAGCTGAAAAAAGGCGTCGACAATCCGGCGGCCGCGCTGCCGGGCACCCGCGAAGAAGCGGCGTTCTACGCGCAGAGCTTTGGCGATGCCTGGGATGACACGGCAAAGGACTTTCTTCGTTCGGCCATTGATAAACGTATGACGGCAGCCCAGCCATGAGCAACGACGCCCCCGTCAATCCGGCCGATCGGCGCACCTCGCGCCGAAATCCCGTTCAGGTTCGGCTGGATCTTTCGGACAAGAAGCTGTCCTTCAGCGGAAGAACCGTGGACGTGAGTCGAGGGGGGCTGTTTGCCGCGGCATCGGAGTTGCGGCCCGTCGGGACGTTGTTGCGCATCAAGGTGATAGGCCCGAAGGGCGATCCGATCTACGCGGTCGGCGTGGTCGTGCGAACGTTCGCGAGCATCGCCGACACCGGCATGTCCGACCAGGGCACCAACACGATGGGCCTTGCCATCGCGTTGACCTCGACGAGTGAATCCTGGGACTTGTTCTGGGACGACGTGAGCGCGGTCGACGCCGACGAGGATGATCTAGATGATCTGGGCGATCTCGAGGATGAAGCATCCTGATTCGTAGGACAAGATCGTGATTTCGCACGAGAAACAGGCGGCGCTCGAGGCGCGGATGGCGAAGCTAGGAATCAAAACCGACGATCTGCGTGAGTCGTTCATTCGCTCGGGTGGGGCAGGGGGGCAGAACGTCAACAAGGTATCGACCTGTGTCGAACTGTTTCACGAGCCCTCGCAACTGCGCATCAAGTGTCAGAAGGCTCGCACACAGGCTGCCAATCGGTACTACGCGCGAAGTTTGCTGTGTGACAAAATCGAAACGGCGATTTTGGGCCTGGAAAGCAAGGCCGAGCAGGCCCGTGAAAAGGTTCGCCGGCAAAAAAAGCGACGATCGCGTCGCGCGAAACAGCGCATGGTCGCCGACAAGCGCCACCGCAGCGACGTAAAATCGGGCCGTGGCAAGGTGAACGAGGGGTAACGTGAGCCCATACGCGTTTGACGTTTTGACCATTTCCCTCTTTCGAAATCGCGCCCGACCTGTGTTAATAAACGCTCAATAGTCATGAGCGCGTTTATGTCGAAGAACAAAGTGGCCGCAACAACGGCCGGTCTAGTTGCCTTGCTGGTCGGTTGCAAGACCGCCGAGCTTTCCCAGCCAGGCCGTAGCGTCTTATTGGGACTGTCGCCGCCCGTGGACATGGGTTTCGAAAAATCACAGTGCCAGCCGCTCGGAATCGTCATTGGCAAAGGGGGCGGATCGATGGGTGGGGCCTGGATCAGCAACGAGCAACTCATCGAATACTCGATGAATGATTTGCGCAATCAGGCGGCGAAGATGGGCGCCAACGTCGTGCACTACTCGCCACCGCAGATGGGAACATCCGGTGGGCAAAATGGCAGCGACGTGAGCACCGCGAATATTACCGGCACGGCCTATCGTTGTACCGGCCGTCCGGGCGAGGTTTCAGCCACGGCCCCGGTGGCACAAAATACGACCCCGCAGGTCAGTGTGACCAAATCCACGAGCGGCAGTAAGCTGCTACAGCTGGAGCTCCGCTTTCCCGAGGTCTCGCTGTCCCTGGCGTTCACCCCGGAGCAAGCCGATACGGTATGGTTTAACGTGACCGGTGGTCAAAACGCTCAGAACCAGCAGTGCGAACCCATGATCATGGTGGATGGCGCCGTGCGAAAGTATTCGTATCACTCTGGCAACTTTCCCCGTTTGGCCTTTGCGATGCCGCTCGTAGAATTCCAGTCCATGGTCGCAGCTGGGCGCGTGGCGGGCCGCTTCTGCGAAACCGAATGGCGTATCGACGACCGGGCCAAGGGCCTACTCAGCGAATTTGACGCGCGCATTCGCGAAGAAGCTGCGTGGGGCCAGGCGAAATAGCGGCTGATTCGCGTTGTCTTTTAAGCCTCTGCGGGAAACAACTGGGGAAAAAGAGACGATGCCGACGGTGAAGAAAAATGCAGATAAACTTCACCCTTTGGGGTATCAGATTTCAGGATGCCAGCGTCCAGTAACTGTCGTAACAACGTGCGGCCAGCGCGCTCCGATGGCCCGAGCAGGCGCGTGGCCTCACCCCGGGAAATCGTACCACGACGGAATATATCGGCGACAACGCGACCCGCAGAATCGCTTCTGATGCGAAGGTCGCGTCCGACGTATTCCTCAAGACGCAGGCTCAACGTGTCCAGATCAAAAATTTTTTGCATGAAGCGAATTTGATCCAACGCGACCTGGAGAAACCAGGAGACAAATTCGATGAGAGCCTGAGTCGAAAGATTCCCCCTGCCATCGGTGTCGCTTTCTCGCGACGCATCCGCGCGGTTCATCATGCGCATGTAGTCGCTTCGATCTTCCAATCCGCGCGCCAGGCCGCGGGAGATCGACCACAGACCATGCGCGCCGATGCCTACGCTCAATGCCATGGCATGCGACATCAACCGGCTGACGCGACCGTTTCCGTCCAAGAAGGGGTGGATGAAGTTGAAGCGGTGGTGGGCCACGGCGATGGCAACAATTTTCTCGGCCGTCCCCTGTGATGCGGCTTGAAACCGCTTCTGGAAGTAGTTCATGAAGTCCTCGACAACCAGGGACGAGGGAGGATGGTGTAGGCCGACAACGATGTCGTGTTCCACCTTCGACCGAAACTCGCCCGGAATCATGACGAGGTCAAAGTTGTCGCTTCGTTTGAGTTGAAGGAACGACGGTGGTACGTCTCGATAAAAGTTTTTATGTATCGCCCGCAAAAATTCGGACGCGGTTGGATCAGTCAATCGACCTTCGGCAAATGCTTGCTCGATCTCCCGTTGCACCTTTACGTGCGAACGCGCTTCGACCTGTAGATCACGGCGCTTCGGATCATTGTCGAGTTCGTCGTCGAGCGCCCGTTCAATGTCCCTTGGCCGAGTGTGATGTCCTTCGATGAGGTTGCTGTAGTAGCAATTCATGAGCGCGACCAGTTTGGATAAGCCGAGAGCAGACCGGGGATGAACCCGATTTCCAAGTGAGGTTCCTTCGGAAATCACATCCGCAACCAAGTTGCCAAGTGCGGTTGGCAGCCCTTCGAGCGAGCAGGGTTCAATTCTCGATGGGTTTTCGTACACAGTCATGGTGGCTACCTTAGGAAGGGACCATCTTACCGGTTATTTCTACGAAAAGCGCCGATCATAAAAATGGCATCAAGTAGCTATTATTACACGGAAATATGGCGGTCTCGTTGCCATTTTATCCGATCTTAACTTCCGATCGCCCCTGCCCCCTGGGATCTATTCGCGCCCCGAAAGGCGCACCGCCGCAAAAGCCGGATGCCCAGGACACGCGGGCGGCGCTAGCTTGCGCAGTTCCAGCGTGACGTTTGCTCCGGGAAACCGTGTGACGAGATTCGTCAGCATGCGACGCGCGAGCGATTCAATGAGGTGATGCGATTCGTCCGTGCCAGTCTTCACCACGATCTCGGCCACCTCGCTGTAATCGATGGTGTCGCGCAGTTCGTCGCTTAGCTCGCTGGCTTCCACGGCGGCCTCAATGTCCACGTCTACCTCGAACCGGCGTGTGCCGAGGCGCTCGTTTGCAGTGACACCGTGGCGTCCGTCGAACGCAATGTTGGAGAGCCGAATGGTGGTCACCGGCTATTCCTCGTCATCGTCGTCGTCGCGCGGGTTGGCGGCTTTTTTCATCTTACGCTTGATGATTTCGCGTTTGACGGGGCCGACGACATCGACGAGCAATCGGGCATTCAGGTGATCCGTTTCGTGTTGCAATGCCCGCGCGAACAGCGCCGATCCTTCGAGCTCAAAGGATTTGCCGTCCACATCCTGCGCACGCACCCGGGCTCGCATCGAACGCTTGACCGGGACGAAGATACCGGGAAAGGACAAACAGCCTTCCTCGCCGGACTGCGATTCGTCCGAAAGTTCAAGCAACTCGGGATTGGCAAACACCACCGGAGGCAGATCGCGATCGGGATCGGGCGCGTCGTCGTCGCCCTGCTCGGCGTTCAGCTCCTCGCGGGTCTTGTTTCGGTTTTTGACCACGCGGCCTTCGACAATAAACAGCCGAATGGGCTCGCCGACCTGTACGGCGGCAAGGCCTGCGCCCTCCGCATCCGCCATCGTATCGCCCATGTCGGCCACCAGTTGCTTGAGCGCGTCGCCGAATTCGGTTATCTCGCGTGAACGTTCACGCAAGATTGGGTCTGGGTAGTTCAGTATGGGACGGACGGCCATGAGGAGGTTCCGGTGCGAGGTGAAGGGAGCGCGAAAAAGAAAAGATGGCAGGGCCACCCGCCGGTGGCAAGAATACGCAGAGACGGGGCCGTCTCCCGCCCGATCGAAGGAAACAATGCGTCAATACTATGGAAATCACCTAAAGGTATGTTTGCTTGGATCGCTGCTATTGCCGATCTTTGCCTGCTCGAAGGATGCGAAACCCCCGGTAATGGCGACGGCGCCGGAGGATGGTTTTGCGGCGCTCTTCGACGGGACGTCTTTTCAGGGCTGGCGTAACTTCAAGGGCGAGGGTCCGGTCAAAGGTTGGAAAGTGGAGGATCGTCAGATTGTGTATGACGGTAAGCCCGGTGCGCGCGGCGATCTCATCACCGAAAAGCGATACACCGATTTTGAGTTGCAGCTCGAATGGAAGATCTCGGAGGCTGGCAACAGCGGCGTCATCTTTCATGCCACCGAGGAAGAGGACTATCCGTGGCGCACTGGACCCGAGATGCAGATCCTCGACAACGAAAAACATGGTGACGGCCATAGCCCGCTCACCTCGGCGGGGTCGAATTATGCACTCATCGCCGTGTCGCAAGACGCCGTGAAGCCCGCTCTGCAATGGAATTCGATTCGCCTCGTCGTCAAAGGATCCCATGTAGAGCACTGGCTCAACGGAATCAAGGTTGT
>JAYUPZ010000485.1:0-14400 GCA_043759805.1 Myxococcales bacterium
TTTTGTCTACCGCACCATTGAGGATCTCGAAGCCATCTCCGCGTGGTCAAAACATGCCAAGACGGGCGCGGTCGTCGGCGGTGGATTGCTCGGCCTTGAGGCCGCCAATGCACTCTTGAACATGGATTTGAAAACCCACGTGGTCGAGTTCGCACCACGCTTGATGGCATTGCAAGTGGACGAAGTCGGCGGCGCGCTTTTGAAAAAGCGCATCGAGAGCCTCGGCGTCACGGTCCATACCGGGAAAAACACCGTGAGCATCGATGCCGAGGCGGACAAGGTCGTGCGCATGGTGTTTGCCGACGACACCTCCCTTGAAACCGACATGGTCGTCTTTTCGGCAGGCATCCGTGCACGCGATGATCTTGCGCGAAAATGCGGCCTTGCCGTGGGCGATCGCGGCGGCATCGTCATCGATGGCGATTGTAGAACAAGTGACGAGAACATCTTCGCGATTGGCGAATGTGCTTCGCACCAAGGCCGGACTTATGGCCTCGTGGCACCCGGCTACCGAATGGCGGAAGTCGTCGCCGGTCAGCTGCTGGATGCACGCACCGAACCGTTTGCGGGCTCCGACATGAGCACGAAACTAAAGTTGATGGGCGTCGATGTTGCGAGCTTCGGCGATGCCTTCTCGAAGACGCCCGATTCTCAGATCGTCTCGCTCTATGACGGGGTCAAAGGCGTTTTCAAAAAACTGGTACTGAGCGCCGATCGCAAGCACCTGCTCGGCGGCATCTTGGTGGGAGATGCCGCCAGCTACAGCCAGTTGTTGGCGATCGTTCAAAACGCGGTGGTGTTGCCGGAGAATCCCGAATCCCTGATTCTCCCCGCAAGCGATGGCAAGGCGCCCGCCGGATTTGGGCCGGAAAACTTGCCGGATACCGCGATGATCTGCTCGTGTCACAACGTGACCAAGGGCACCATCTGTTCCTCGATTTCAGAGAAAGACTTGACCACCGTCGGCGCCATCAAGTCTTGCACCAAGGCAGGAACCGGCTGTGGCTCGTGTGTGACACTTTTGACGCCGCTTCTCAACGCGGAACTCAAGCGGCGCGGGGTCGAGATCAAGAATCATCTGTGCGAGCATTTCTCGCTCAGTCGACAAGAACTACATCACGTGGTTCGGGTTCAGAAAATTCAGACCTTCGCCGATCTCATCCGGCGCCACGGCAAGGGTCTCGGTTGTGAGATCTGCAAACCGACAGTGGCTTCCATCCTGGCCTCGATCTGGAACGATCACGTTCTCGAAAAGCCGCACGCAGGGTTGCAAGATACCAACGATCGTTTTCTCGCCAACATCCAGCGCGATGGCACTTATTCGGTGGTTCCACGCGTCGCAGGTGGCGAAATCACGCCCGACAAGCTAATCGCGCTTGGGACTGTGGCCAAGAAATTCAAACTGTACTGCAAAATCACCGGAGGTCAGCGCGTGGATCTCTTCGGGGCGCGCCTCGAAGAACTTCCTCTTATTTGGGACGAGCTCATCGCAGCGGGATTTGAATCCGGACACGCGTATGGCAAGGCACTCCGCACGGTCAAATCCTGCGTCGGCAGCACCTGGTGCCGATACGGCGTTCAGGATTCGGTGGGCATTTCCATCCGCATCGAAAACCGATACAAGGGGCTGCGCAGTCCCCACAAGCTGAAATCGGCCGTTTCCGGGTGCGCCCGCGAATGTGCCGAAGCCCAAAGCAAAGATTTCGGCATCATCGCAACCGAACGCGGTTACAACCTGTACGTCTGCGGCAACGGCGGCATGAAACCGCAACACGCCCAGCTGTTGGCATCCGATCTTGATGAACCCACGCTGATTCAAGTCATCGATCGCTTCCTCATGTTCTACATCCGAACGGCTGACCGGCTGCAGCGCACCGCCACGTGGTTCAACGGCCTTGAAGGTGGACTCGACTATTTACGCAGCGTGGTTGTCGACGACTCCCTTGGTATCGCGACCGAACTTGAGGCTGAAATGGAACATATCGTTGCCACTTACCAGTGTGAGTGGAAGACAGCGACCGAAGATCCGGAACGCCGGAAGTTGTTTCGCTCTTTCGTGAATGCCAAGGAACCCGATCCTTCAATCGTGTTTGTGCCCGAGCGGGATCAACATCGACCGGCCTTCTGGCACGAAAAAGAAACCCTGGTTCCCCTACGCCGTCGGGCTTTCACCTGAAAAATACTCCCCCATGCAAACACAACTCGAATCAAGTGATCGCCCCGCGTCGGTTGTCTGGAATCGGATCTGCCTGCTTGAGGACATCTGGCCGGGAACGGGTGCTGCAGCCCTCATCGACGATCAGCAAATCGCGATCGTTCGTATGCCGGACGGGCAAACATTGTACGCAATCGCCAACTTCGACCCCTTCAGCAAGGCTTTCGTCATGGCCCGAGGCATCGTGGGGGACAAGAATGGGGTTCCCAAGATAGCCTCGCCAATCTTCAAACAAAACTTCGACCTTCGTACCGGGATCTGCCTCGACGATCCAGGCGTCGCGCTTGCCGTCTACCCTTGCCGGGTCGTGGACGGTTTGATCGAGGTCGGAATTTCTCCGTAGTTACCGACGGTTAGACTGAATGCGCCGTCCGGCATTTCCGGATTCAGGATTGGTTGGATCAACCGATGTTGGAGGGATCCGACCCCTTTGCTCCCGGTACATCGATGACGTTTAGTTCCTATCCAGCTGTCGTGCTCGCAGGTGATCTGGCCGAACACCCGGTTCCTCGGCAGTTGCTGTCGCATTTCCACTCGGGCTCGACGGGCGTGCTACGGATGGAACGTGGCAAGGTCTTCAAAGAACTCTTGCTGCACAACGGCGTCCCCGTTGGATCCCGTTCAAATATGCGCAGCGAGGCGCTCGGCTCGATGCTGGTGGCTCGCGGCATCATCACAGAGTCACAGCTGAACTTCCTTCTTGGTGAGATGCGTGACAAGGGCACCAAGATGGGCGAAACGCTCATCGGTCTCGGATGGTTGACGCCGGAAGACATCCTTGCTTTTTTTGGTGCGCAAAACAAAATGCGTGTGGTCGATGCCCTCCGCTGGACCGACGGCGCGTTCGAATTCGACGAAAACCCAAGCTTTCTTTCGGACGTGATTGAACATCCGGTTGAAATCCCGGGCGTGATCTTCTGGGGCCTAAAAAAGACGGCCGAGCCCGCTCGACTGGTCGAGCAGTTTCTAGGCCAGAACGCCACCATGCGCGTGCTGGTGTCTCCGCACCTCATGATTCACCGTGGGGCGTTTGCACAACTATTCGGAAGCGATGCCATCACGGCGCTTGAGTCTCAACCGAGGGTGCAGGATCTTGTAACCGGACCCAACGCAGGAACAACTGCGGCTGCGCTGGACGCGCTGTTGTTGTGTGAACTTGTCGCGTTGAAAGCCCCGTCATCTGTGCCGGTGGAAGCCGTAACGCATGCCGTGCCTATGCCGGATCCCGAAACCGCGCGCGCACGCGACGTGGCCGAACTCCGACAACGCATCGAGCTGCAGGCAGAAATTTCGGCCGCGATTGCAACCACCCTGGCGCTCGATCCGGACGACTCAGGCGTCGGCAACGAGGACGGCGCCCCTTCAAATGAGTTCGACCTGGCAAGTGAATCTGGCGTTATCTCGATCGACGCCCTTTCCAACCTCCGCTTGCAACAAAGCGAATCGCAGGACAACAAGAAAAGCACCAGGCCGACGGCTTCGACCGGCGCCGCGGAAGCCGAAGGTATTTTGCGCGAATTTTTGCGCATTCACGGCAAGAACCTTTACGACATCCTTGAAGTCGATCACAGTGCCAGCGCGAACCATGTTTTGACCGCGTTTGAAACCAAGCGACGCGCGCTGCAAAGCATCACGGCACCGGATACGGAAAGTGCGAATCGAATTCAGGAGATCCAGTTCACCTATTCGCACGCCTTCCAGGTTCTATCGGATCCCAAGTTTCGACGCGCCTACGATGAAGACCAGAATGCCGAGGCGCGCAAGGCAAACTTGCTCGAAGGCGAGATGGCGTTCAACGAAGGCCGTCGCCTGTTCAAGGAGGGTCTTGCAGAAAAAGCTGTGACGGCGCTCGCGAAGGCTATACAGAGCGCTCCCGACCAGGCCCAGTACCAGGCGTGGTACACTTGGTCGGTCTATTCAACCAAGGCAATCTCGGCCACAGAAGCCCGTCGGTCTTTTGATCATGCCATCGCGCTTGATTCTGAATGTGTAGACGCACAGGCCTTCCTCGGTGCGATGTCGGCCGCTGAACATGACGAAACGACCGCCCGAACGGCGCTCGAACGAACGCTCGCCCTCGACCCCACTCGACTCGAATCCCTCGGTTTGCTCGAAACGTTGCTGTCTGAATCGGGAGAATTCCACGTAACCGAACAACTGTACCGACATTTGATTCAGGCCGTCGATAGAAGGCACGTCCCCGTCCTCGCGTCATTGTGGCGCGGGCTTGCGAATCTATACGAAACCGAGTTTGAAGATCTGGCCGCGGCACGCACCGCCTACGAAGTTGCCGCCCGCCTCGAACCCCGCAATGCGGAGCTGCAGCGCAAGGTCGTTGAACTCGGTGCACAGGAGCTCGATCGCTGGAAAGATATCTCGCGCGCGATGGCCTCGGAATGGCACCTCAAGCCTGCCGACGCAACCCTCGGAACAGCGCTATTCAACCTCTACCGACGTGTGGGCAAGCGCGATGGCGCGGGCATCGTTGCATCCGCCATGGTCATTCGCAACGCCGCCACCGCAATCCATCGCGAGATCGCCGATCGCCACCGACCCCGCAAGTTGCAACGGTTGAATCAACCCTTGGATGCGAGTACCTGGGGCAAGATTCGACACGAAGACGAAAACGTCCTTATTGAAGCACTTTTCTCCACGCTAACCGCTTCGGGCTTGCTGCCTTCGGTTACGCCACAACAGGCCGGACTCGCGGGTGCAAGACCGCTTTCGCGTTCGACCTTTCCTGAACCGTTCGGATCGATATTCGACTACGTGTCGCGTAGCCTCGGCATCGTGTCCGGAATCCAGGTCATGGTGGGTGGCGCGGGACGCGACGTACAGCTCCTGCCAACCCAGCCCTTTACCTTGCTGGTCGGACCCGAGTTGATTGGAACCTCGGAGACGATTGAAATTGCCTTTCGACTGGGACGCGCACTGTCATTCGCAACACCCAGCCGAATCGCAGCAGCATCGCGAACCGGCCGCCACCTTCGGCCATACCTCGTCGCGTGTATGGCGCATGGCCTCAAGACGGTGTCGTCAAGCGAACCCGAAGTGCTGGCGATCCTTGAAAAGATTGCAGCCGCCCCGGAAGACATTCGCAATAAGTTGGGCGAAATTGGCGCGCGCATCGCCCGAGAACGCAAGGCGTTGAATCTTTCAGCCTGGACGCGTGCCGTACGACGAACCGCCGCACGGTTGGGCATGGTGATCAGCCGAGATGTCCAAACATCAGCACGCATCATTGGCGAGGTGGAAGACATTGAGGCTCGCGAGGCGTTGCTCGACTTCGCGGTATCGCCCGAACACCTGGAATTGCGCTCCATTCTTGGGGCTATCGTGGCAGAGCCTCCGCCCGTCTCGGGGGACATTGGCAACCGCCGACAATCTGAGCGCGTGGACCTCGAGATTGAAATCGGGATGGAATCGGATACCAACTTTTACACCGGAATCATGCAGGATATCAGTGCTGGTGGCGTTTTTGTCGCAACCCACAACTTGCACAAAATCGGAGAAAAAATGCGGATCGAGTTGCGCCTTCCCGGCACACCCCATCCGCTTGTGGTTCACACGGTCGTCAGCTGGATTCGTCAAGAATCGAATGGTTCAGCAGATGAGCCAGCGGCCGGAATGGGATTGCGTTTCATCGCGCCTGATCCGGCGCTCGTTGCAGCCTGCAACCGATTCATGGAACAACGGGAATCGCTGTTTTACGACACGGAATGACGGTTTGTCGTCAAGCTTTTGGCGGAATGCCTCCTGGGTTAACCGAACTCCCAAAAAAGTTCATCTGGGCCTAAACCGATGAACCAGTCGGACCGATTCTTGAGAGACCTGACGATTGCACGGTCTCGCAAGATAGGAAGTTCCGCCATGAAACTCACGCCACCATCACAACACCGCTCCCAGGGGAAACGCGCCATGGCGCAGGGCCAGGTGGATCGTGCACTCGTCGAATTTTCGGATGCTTCACGCGAAGAGCCCACCGACGCACGGAATTTCCTGCACCTGGCGCAGGCCCATATACGCAAAGGCAATGGCGCTGCCGCCATCGACGCGTACCGACAGGCCGCACGCATCCACACCGCGCAGGGGTTCTTTCGTCACGCGGTCGCGATCTACAAGAACATTCTGACGCTGTCCCCAGGGGATATCGATTCGCACCGCAATCTGGCGCAACTGTTCGCCAACCTTGGACTGCACTCGGACGCCACCGCGCAGTACGAATACGTTCTTCAATCCTCGCAACTTTCGGATCGATCGGCAGAGGCCTTCGAGGCACTTCGCTGCATCGTCGATATGAATCCAACCGACGCCCGCATTCACCTGCGGTTCGTCGACATGGCATTTTCCCTCGGCAAACGACCGGAAGGCATGCAGCGGTTGCGATCGGCTGCCGCCCTCCTGAAATCCTCCGGCCGCATTGATGAGTTTCTGCGCATCGGCGAACGCCTGCTACAGGAAGAGCCCCAAGACAGAGCCCTCGCCCGCGATCTAGCCAAGGGCTACATCGTCCGCGGCAATGGTCGCTTTGCACTTGCCCGGCTCAAGATGTGCTACGTCGATGCTCCTGACGACGCGGAGACCCTAGACTTGCTCGCGCAAACCTTCGAGCTCCTTGGCGAGAACGAAAAAGCAATCGCACTTCTCAAGGCACTCGCCGGTATTCACCGCGAACAGGGTCGCTTTCCGCAATCGCAGGACGCTCTTCACCGGGCGCTCGACATCGATCCTGCCAACCACGAATTGCAATCGCTTTTAACCGAGACCACCCGAAAACGGCGGGTTTCGGAAGTCGAGATCGCGATCGACCTTGACGCCCCGGTTTCTGTGTTTGATAGCGGCTCGCCGCGAGCGGTTATTCCCGAAAGAGAAACGCTGCAAAACCACATGCCCGAGTTCATCACGTCGCAGGAACTCAAGGCTTACGATCCTTCGCCCGTCTTTGACCTCTTCCCCGTTAACGATGCCAGAAAGCTTGTGGCCGAGTGCCAGCAATTGGTCGAGAAGACCGCAGATCGGCTGCGCAAACTCGTGGCCCTTTTGCCTTCGCAACTGAGTTCGCGCAATCTCATCGATCACGCTGGCGACGCGTTGACCCCGGGCGGTGAATTGGTGACGGAGCTGTCCATTCTGGCCGAGTCGCTGTCACGCAACGACTGGGTCAATGAATTGTCTCAGCAAAGCAACCGTACGCGAGCCTACTGACGTTTGCGGCCGAAACCGGGTACGCTGCGCGCAGGGAGCAAACACGTCGATTGGCACGAGGACTTATCGAACGGGGCGATTTCCAGACCCCTGCGGCGCTGGCGAAAGAAGTAACCGCGTGGTTGCAGCTACGTGGCGCCTCACCATTGACCGTGGTTGAACCCACCTGCGGACGCGGCGCGTTCCTGAAGGCTGCACTTGAGCGCTGGCCGGAAATTCAGAGCGCCCTCGGCGTTGAACTCAGTCCGGAGTATGTGGCGCAAGCAATGCGCAATGTCGGCGCCGCACCCAACACCCGCATCATTGAGGGCAATTTCTTCTCGTTCCCGTGGCGAGAGCAATTGCGTGAACAACCCCACCCCATGCTGATTCTCGGTAACCCGCCGTGGGTTACCAACAGTCAACTGATGGCGATTGGTAGCACGAATCTTCCGGTCAAGAAAAGTCAGAAGGGCGTTGGTGGACTTGCAGCAAAAACGGGCGGCAGCAATTTCGACATCTGCGAATCCATGATCCAGACCATGCTTTCTTGGCCCGAAACGGGAAGCCTCGCGATGCTCTGCAAGGGACAGGTTGCACGCCGTGTGCTCGCACAACTTTTTGCCGACCAAAAGAATTCCGAGCGAGCGCCAACGTGCGTGTTCGTTCACATTGATGCCAGACAACATTTTGGCGCCAGCGTTGATGCAGGTCTTTTGTGGATCGATCGGCTATCCGTTGCCGGACGACCCTTGCATTGCGACGTCTTCCGCGACCTTCAGGCCGAGCAACCACAATCCGTATTGCGTTTTGACGGCAGGGTCCTGGTCAAATCTCTCGCAGGCAAACGCCGCACAGCCCCCCAAAATCCGGGCAACGATCGGCTGCGCTGGCGCTCCGGGATCAAACACGACTGCGCTCGAATCATGGAGATTTCCCTACAGGACGGCGTCCTGCGAAACGGCGAAGGTGCCGCCGTGCAAATCGAGTCCGAACGGCTCTATCCCTTTATGAAAAGCTCGGATCTATCGGGTACACCACGAAAAGAACGGCCGTGCCGTTTCCTCGTTGTTCCGCAAAACCGATTAGGCGACGACACGGCGGCACTTGCACAAACCGCACCCGCCACCTGGCAATACCTCAACGAGCATGGGCCACGCCTCGACGCCCGGAAAAGCGCCATTTATCGGAATCGGCCCCGGTTTGCGATTTTTGGCGTCGGGCCCTACACCTTTGCACCCTGGAAAGTCGCCATATCGGGCCTCTACAAGCAATCCCGCTTCAGTCTAGTGGGTCCCCGGGAGGGCAAGCCGGTGGTTTTCGACGATACCTGTGTCTTCCTTGGCTTCGATACGCAGGGAGCGGCAGAACGCATGGCGGAGCGTCTGAACGCAGCCCCGGCCCAACGCGCCCTGCAGGCTCGTGTGTTCTGGGACAGCAAGCGCCCCATCACTGCGGCGGTCCTGCAGGCGCTGTTCGGTGATCTGTCGCTTTGACAGTTTGAAAACGGGCCCGCTATCATGCGCCCTCTGCAATGCCTTACGATCACAGAACCGTTGAACCCAAATGGCAGGCGCGCTGGAAACAGGCGAACCTTCACCGCGCACAGGGCAATACCGGCCGGCCGAAGTTTTATGCCCTCGACATGTTCCCCTATCCGTCGGGATCGGGGCTCCACGTTGGGCACTGTGAGGGCTACACCGCAACCGATATTCTGACCCGTCAGAAACGGATGTTGGGCTTCGATGTACTGCACCCGATGGGCTGGGACGCTTTTGGTCTGCCCGCCGAGAACTACGCCATCAAAACCGGCATCCATCCGCGCATCACCACCGAGCAGGCGATCGCAAACTTCAGGCGCCAGATCGAATCGCTCGGCTTTGCCTACGACTGGGAGCGCGAGGTCAACACCACGCATCCGAAGTACTACCGCTGGACACAGTGGATCTTTCTCAAGCTCTTTGAACGCGGCCTCGCCCACGAGGCACAGATTCCCATCAACTGGTGTCCGTCCTGCAAGACCGGGCTTGCCAACGAAGAAGTGTCGGGCGGCAAATGCGAACGATGTGGTACGCAAGTCGAGCGCAAGAACCTGCGCCAGTGGATCCTCAAGATCACAGCCTTTGCCGATCGCCTGTTGGAAGATCTGAGTGAAGTCGACTGGCCCGAATCCACCTTGCAAATGCAACGCAACTGGATTGGCCGTTCCGAAGGAGCCGAGGTCGTCTTCACGGTTTCAGATGGCAACGCTGCGGGAAAACCACTGCGTGTCTTCACCACACGCCCCGATACCCTCTACGGCGCGACCTACATGGTCGTGGCACCAGAGCATGCACTCATCGATCAACTGACGACCGAGGGACAACGGGCAGCCGTGCTCGCCTATCAAGAAACAGCCCGCAAGAAAAGTGATCTCGAGCGCACCGACCTCGCCAAGGAAAAGACGGGCGTTTTCTCGGGATCGCACGCCACCAATCCAGTCAACGGCAAGACGATTCCAATTTGGATCGCCGACTACGTGCTCGCAACCTACGGCACCGGCGCCATCATGGCCGTGCCCGCACACGACGAACGCGATCACGCCTTCGCCAAGACCTTTGGAATTCCCATCGTGCAGGTGGTTCGGCCTGCCAACGGCGAAAACATTGCAGACGACGGCGTCTTCAGCGACGAGGGCATCGCGATGAACTCGGGATCACTTGACGGCATGACCACGGCCGATGCCCAGCGTTCCATCACGCAAGATCTCGAAACGCGAGGGTTGGGCGGAAAGACGATTAACTACAAGCTGCGCGACTGGGTTTTTTCGCGTCAACGCTACTGGGGAGAGCCCATCCCGATCGTGCATTGCAAACCCTGCGGCGGGCCGGTCCCGGTGCCCGAGAACCAATTGCCACTCACGCTGCCGGAGGTTGAACGCTACGAGCCCTCGGGCACCGGCGAGTCGCCACTTGCGACCATTGGAGAATGGGTGAACACCACCTGCCCGAAGTGCGGCGGTGCTGCGAAACGTGAAACCAACACGATGCCGCAATGGGCGGGCTCGTGCTGGTACTACCTGCGCTACCTCGATGCGCAAAACGACGAACTCGGCTGGGCACCGGACGCCGAAAAAAAATGGATGAACGTCGATCTCTACGTTGGCGGCGCCGAACACGCGGTCCTGCACCTCTTGTACGCCCGATTCTGGCACAAGGTGCTCTACGATCTGGGTTACGTCTCCACCAAGGAGCCGTTCAAGAAACTGCGCCACCAGGGCACCGTGCTTGCCCGGTCTTACCAGGACAGTATGGGCCGCTACCACGAGTTCTCGGAAGTTGAATTCAAAGGCGATCTGCCGTTCCTCCGGTCCACCGGCGAGGCCTTAAAATCCGAAGTCGAGAAGATGGCCAAGTCGAAAGGCAACGGCGTGAATCCCGACGATGTCGTTGCCGAACATGGTGCGGACGTGTTGCGTTTATACGAGATGTTCATGGGAGATTTCGAGTTGCCGAAGCCCTGGGATCCACGGGCCATTGAGGGCTGTAGCCGCTTTGTCAGGCGCGTTTTTCGGCTGGTCGAAAACTTCGACGCCAGCAAGACATCGACAGAAGATCCGAATCTCGGCCTGCGGCACAAGACGATCAAGCGTGTCACGGTTGATCTCGAGCGCATGAAGTTCAATACCGCCATCGCGGCGTTGATGGAGTACACGACCGCGCTCGAGAAAAACGGCGCCACGCGTGCCGATCTCGAGGCGCTCATCAAGCTCGTCGGACCCTATGCGCCACACCTTGGCGACGAGGCGTGGGAACTCCTCGGACACAAGGATTTCCTGTTGCAACAAACTTGGCCAGCCTTCGACGAGGCCCTGACGCAAGACGCTGTTGTCACCCTCGCCGTTCAGGTCAACGGCAAGATGCGCGCAAGCCTGGAGATCGATCGCAACGCCCCCAAGGAAGAGATTGAAAAACAGGCGCTGGCATTGCCCAACGTACAGAAGCACCTTGAAGGTGTCACGATTCAAAAAGTCATCGTGGTGCCGGGTCGCATCGTAAACGTGGTCGCCCGGTGATAGACGCCGACGCGGACTAGCGGCGCAGGGACTTCGGCACAAGATAGCGATCGCGCAGCATCGTCTGTCGAGAGACACGCGGGAACTCCACCCCACCCATGAAAACGTGGCGTGGTCGCGTGAGCGGCTCGAAGGGGTCGCCGGACCATAAAACACAGTCGGCAAGTTTGCCCACCGCAAGGGTTCCAATGCGATCCGCAACACCAAAGAGGCGGGCTGGCCGCGACGTGATCGCTGACAATGCGGTCTCCCACGGCAAGCCATTGGCAACCGCATTGCCTGCCTGAAAACGCAGGGTGCGCGATTCGTGATCGCCCATCTCGCGGGTGGCAATAATCACCTCGACACCGGCGCCGTGAAGACGGGCAGCGTTTTCTGCATGCGCTGATAGTGCCTCGAAATCGCGTGGGAGGTTGGCAAACGCATTGACGATTACCGGGACCTTCGATTGCGCGATGGCGCCCTTGACCAGCCAGCCTTCTTCACAGCCGCTCACCACCGCGGAAAGACGTTGCTCGGCAATGAACGAGAGTACGCTCTCAATATCAGACGCACGATGCGCCTCGATCACGACCGGAAGTTTTCCTTCGACCGCCGGAATGAGCGCCTCGAGATCCAATCGGCTCGCACTCAACCTGCGCATCTCGTTTCGCTCAAACTCGTTTCGCCGTTTCGAGAATTGGCGAACGTCGTCGAACAACTCGCGCAACGCCAGGAGCGCACCACCGCGGCTGTCAAAACCCGCGTGCCGGCCGTCCTGCGCAAGACTGATGTAAATCGCCGATGGCGATTTCAATGCGGCCTTGTCCGCACGATCACCGGTCAGGCGAACAATGGCGCCTCGCCCTGAAACAAGCCCTTCGCGTGGTGCAAGCGCAACCGTCGTGACGCCCTCGACTCGGGTGATGGGGACCACGATCGAGCGCGGATTCCAACCGTCGAGAACCGAAAACGCAGCACGAATTGGATCGCGCCGTTCGTCCATCGCAAACTCGCGCGTCGCCCGTTCACCAACGATGTCGACGAGGCCCACGAGCGACTCCGCATCCAGCAAGCCCGGCGTCAACCACAACCCACTGCCATCCACCACCTGGGCGCCATCAGGAAGGCTCACCGAAACCGCAGGCCCGACGGCCGAAATCGTATCACCCTGAAAAACAACGGTCCCCGAATCGATGCGAGTGCCATCGCCGGGGTGAATGCGTGCGTTGGTGATGGCGACAGCGTTTCCGGCGTTCGAGCGCTGCGTTCCCGCAAGACTCGCAGCTGCAACCAGCGATCCGCCAAGGAGATTGCGGCGATTCATGGCACTGTCCCCAGTTCAAAGTCCGTCTTGTTCCCGGGGGCGTTGCGCTCGTACACGGGATGCCCATCCACAAACACGCGATCGGGTCTGCTGTAGATCGAAAGTGGGTGTCCCGACCACAGCACCAGATCGGCCATCTTACCCACCTCCAGTGTTCCGGTTTGCGCCTGCACACCCATCGCCCATGCCGGATTGCTGGTGATCCAGCGCAGGGCATCGTCCTCGTTCACGTCAAGTCCCATCTCCTGACCGACTGCGAGGCCCTGCGCCGCATAGAGATTGAGATGTTGTATCCCGATGGGCGAGTCCGAATGGACGATGGCGCGACCCCCCGCCGCATGCACCAGTGCCAGATTTTCCTGAATACCGTCAAAGGCCTCCATCTTGAATCCCCACCAGTCGGCCCAGGTGGCAACCGCAACACCTTCGGCAGCCAATACGTCGGCGATCTTGTAGGCCTCCACCGCATGATGAAATGCGCGAATGGTGAACCCCATCTCACGCGCGATATCCAGCATCAACAACATTTCGTCGGCGCGATAACAGTGGTTTTGAACGTCGATTTTTCCCGCCATCACGTCGACGAGGGTTTCCAGTTTCAGATCGCGTTCGGGCGGCTTTTCGCCCTTCCCCTTTTGTACTTTCTCCCATTGCGACCAGCGCGCGGCGTAGTCCTTGGCCTTGAGATAGGCCGCACGAACCCGTGCCAGGTTACCCATGCGAGAAGCTGGACCGGCCTTATTGCCATAAACCCGCTTAGGGTTTTCTCCGCAGGCCATCTTCAACACATCCGGAGATCCGGGAAATCGCATCCCCTCAGCTGAACGCGCCGGTCGATTCTTGAGAGAAAAACCACGACCACCGATGAGATTGCCCGAGCCCGGCAAGATCAACATTGACGTGACTCCGGCGGCTCGCGCGTGCGATAGCGCCGGATCTTGCGGCCAAAAACTGTGTATCGCTTGCAGGTCAGGTGTCACCGGATCGGTCAGCTCGTTGCCATCGGCATGCGCAGTCACGGCGGGAACCGGATACACCCCGATGTGTGAGTGAGCATCGATGAGGCCCGGTGTCACCCATCGTCCCTGTGCATCAATCACCTGAACACCATGTGGTACGGTTAAGCTGGCATCCCCAACGGCTTCGATGACGCCGGCGCGAACGATGATCGTGCCATGTTCGATGCGCCGATTCTGCGCGTCGCCCGTCCACAACAAGGCGCCCACGATTGCGAGGGGCGAGGCAGCTGGCGAATCGTCCGATCGACGGGCCGAAAAAGGAACTGGATCCGGTGTGGGCGAGGGGCCTTGGGCGCAGCCCGCGATGAGCAAAGCCAACGCTGGCATCCCGCAAAAACCCAACCTCCAACCTGCCATTGCACAAAACATCATCAAGATCCGAACGTTTTGAGCCGGTGGACAGAATCGAACTGTCGACCTACGGTTTACGAAACCGTTGATCGGATCAGATTCTGAACACCCACTCGAAGCGATATCTGCGTTACGCATTTTTCGCTCCTGGAATGGACCGCCGACGTCTTTGACACGCTGCTAGACGAACGCCAAAGTGCCGAAAAAGCGGAGCCATCGGCGGCCCACTTCAGTAGCGAAAGGTTTGCGCACTTTCTGTTCATCTAGCCCG
>JAYUPZ010000486.1:0-3167 GCA_043759805.1 Myxococcales bacterium
GTCAGTTCGAGAATGGACGACGAACCAAGGTTCGAGGTCATGATGAGCACGACGTTGTCGAAGTTGACCGTGCGTCCGCTTGAATCGGTCAAGCGTCCATCGTCGAGCAAGGCCAAAAGCATGTTGAACACGTCGGGGTGGGCTTTTTCAACCTCGTCGAGCAGTACCACTGCGTAGGGTCGTCGGCGAACCGCTTCGGTTAACTCGCCCCCCTCTTCGTATCCAATGTAACCGGGGGCCGCACCGGTCAGTCGTGATACGGATTGCTTCTCCATGAATTCCGACATGTCGAGCCGGACCAGCGCACGCTCGTCATCGAAGAGAAATTCTGCGAGCGCCTTGGCGAGTTCGGTTTTGCCCACGCCCGTGGGACCCAAAAACAGAAATGACCCAATCGGCCGGCCGCCATCAGCAAGACCGGCGCGCGAACGCTTGATAGCGTGGCCGATCGCGGAAACCGCTGAAGCCTGACCCACCACCCGCCGTTGCAGCCGCTCTTCGATGGTGAGGATCTTGCCGCGCTCGCCTTCCAACATTCGACCGACCGGTATCCCCGTCCAGTCCTCGACGACGCGCGCGATATGAACCGGCGCCACGGCGTCTTCCAGCAACGCCTCGGGAGATTGTGCTGTCTTCAACGCGGACCGCATCTGCAACACGGTTTGTTCGTGCGCCGGCAGTACGCCAAAACGGAGCCGGGCGGCATCTTCGAGATCACCCCGACGCTCAGCGGCGGCGGCATTGGCGCGCGCACTGTCCACGTCGGCCATCGCCGCGTGCAACTTTGTGATCGCCTCAAGCTCAGCCTTCCAGCGATGTTGCAATGGCTCTATCGTATCACCAAGCCGCGACACCGAAGACTGCAACGCAGAAATGCGTTCTTCGGGTCCACCCGCCTGCAACAAGGCCTTGTGTTCGATTTGCAGCGCGCGTTGTTCACGCAGCAGGGTGTCGAGTTCATCGGGATGCGATTCGAGCTCAAGCCGAAGACGGGAAGCAGCCTCGTCGAGCAGATCAAAAGCCTTGTCGGGCAACGCTCGACCGCGCACATAGCGACGCGACAGGGAAACAGCCGCTTGCAAAGCGGTATCGTCAATGCCAATGCGATGCGCGTTCTCGAAGGTCGCTCGCGAGCCACGCAACATCGCAAGACAGGCGTCATCGTCGGGTTCCGATACCATTACCGGCGCAAAGCGTCGCTCAAAGGCCGCGTCCTTTTCGATGTACAAACGATAGGCATCGGCAGTGGTCGCTCCGATCACCGCAAGCTCTCCCCGTGCCAGTGCGGGTTTCAACATACTTGCGGCGTCCATCGATCCCTCGCCCCTGCCCGCACCGATGAGAGCGTGGATCTCATCCACGAAAAGCAACGCCTCTCCGCCCGAATCACGGACCTCGGCGATGATGGAACGAAGGCGATTCTCGAATTCTCCGCGAAACTTTGCACCTGCCACGAGCGATCCCACATCGAGCGCAAAGATCCGACGATTCAGCAGCCGCTCGGGCACATCACGGTCGGCAATCCGCTGCGCGAGGCCCTGCACGATGGCGGTTTTTCCAACCCCCGGCTCGCCTACCAGGATGGGGCTGTTTTTGGTGCGACGCCCGAGGATTTGCATCAGGCGCCTCAGTTCCGCATGACGCCCAACCACAGGATCCAGTTTACCCTGCTCGCACAATGCCGACAGATCACGGGCATATTTTTGCAACTCCGTGAACCGCAATACGTTTTGCGCAACAGGGACCTCGGAAATCGAGACGCCTACGCCTTCGCCTTCCAACACCGGCAGCGTCAGTCCAAAATCTCGCAATACATTTGCCGCTCGTGAGGTCGGCTCGAGCGGTATTGCGCGCAAGAGGTCGACTGGCTCTACAAGGGTTCGCCCTCGCTGACGGGCGTCGTCCTGTGCCAGATCAAAAACCCGCAACACGTTTTCCGACAGAAATACCCGGGGCGCTGGAAGGCTGGGATTCGTCTCCTTCGCGGGAAGCAGGCCCGTTTGGATCGCGGCAGGATCTACGCCGGCGCCTTTTAACAATGCCGCGGTCTCCGAACTCTCACAGAGAACGAACAGGAGGTGTTCTGGTCCGACCTCTTCTTCGCCCCGGCCGCGTGCAAACCGTTGCGCCCCCACCACCACCCGACGGGCCTCGGCCGAGAGAAAATCGAATTTCACTTACGTGCAGCCTCGACGAACTTTAGTCGCAAGTCGTAAAGCAAACTTCCGAGCAGCCCGGCCTCATTGGGCGACAGGTTGCCGGTGGTCTTTTTTTCGAGCATCGAAAGCACGTCGATGCTGTGTTTCGCGATGGCCAGATTCACCTCAGCCTTGCCCGTTTCTGGATGGGGAATGGCCCCAAGGTGCATGAGCGCCGAGCTGCCAAGCGAAATCACGAAGGTTTGAAAATCAACCGGAGGCATCAGCGCCTCGGCATCGGTCGCCGAAGCGGTGGCAGCTGCCGGAACCTCCGGTGCGGCCACTGAGGCCTCGGGCTTGTCGGCCTCGTCGCTGAAAATACGACGATCCGTTACCTTGAAACCCGATCCCTGCTTATCCTTGTCGTCGTTGCCATGCTGACTCATGGCGGAAAGATGACGCGAGCCGTGCGCGAAAGCAATCGGCTGAACTAACGTCGAGGGCTAGCCTTCCGAAGGTTTTTCTTCCTCGTCGTCTTCGTCGTCCTCATCCTCATCCTCATCCTCATCCTCATCGTCTTCGTCTTCGTCTTCGCCTTCGTCCGCTGCAGCGGCGAGCGGGGCGCGGGCCGAGAGCGCCGCCATCACGTCGGCGGCTGCGGCTGCAACGGCCTCGGCAGAGACTGGGGTTCCAGGCAACGCGCTGGCAGTGGAGGTGAAGACCGGGGCCGCAACGGGGGCAGCTGCAACCTCATCCGGGAAAGGCTCGGGCGGCGAGATCTTGTCGGACACGTCCGGCAGAGCGGCCATGTGGTCCGCCAAATCCTTGGCGGTCAAGAGTCCGTGCTTCATGTTGCGCTTGACCGTTCGGCGGTCGACAAGTCGCAAGGCTTCCACTTCAGTCCGGCTATTCATGGGGAGGCATGTCGTAGACTGACAAAAGGCTCAAGTCAAGTCACCACCGTGAACCTGACGCATCGCGCTTCGTCATTTCGTGGTTGAACTGGAAATAACTTCGGGTTGCCGGTAG
>JAYUPZ010000487.1:0-3161 GCA_043759805.1 Myxococcales bacterium
TCCTTGTAGTGGTCCTTGAACCCCAGAAAGCTGACGCCAATCCCCCGTGCCGGAGCCGTTTTTTCTCGATAATCATTAATGAGGTCGAGCACATCGGAATCGATGAAATCGGTACGCCGGGCATCGATCAAGACATGCCCGCCGCGGGGCACGGAGCCGAGTTCTTTTTCAAGGCGCGCTCGGCTGAAAAAGCCAACCTGACTCGAAAGCTCGATTCGCAACACGTCTTGCGACGCATGCTTTTCCATCACGCGTATCAGCGGATTGTTATAGGATCTTTTGAGAATATACGCGACGCTGACTGAAAGGCCGACCAGAATGCCGATCAGCAAATCGGTTACAACGATTGCAACGACCGTGATGACGAACGGCAGGAACTGTCGCCAACCTTCCTTCCACATCTTGCGAAACAATGGAGGACTAGCGAGTTTGAAACCCGTTACCAACAAGATTGCGGCGAGACTGGCGAGGGGAATTCGATTGATCACCGCCGGGACCAGGGCAACCGCCAAAAGGAGCAAGACGCCGTGGGTGATGGCGCTTCGTCTGGATTGCGCACCGGCGGAAATATTCACGCTGCTGCGAACTATCACGCTGGTAATGGGTAGCCCACCGAGCATGCCGGCCAGGATGTTGCCAGTTCCCTGTGCAACCAGTTCGCGATTGGGTGGCGAAAATCGTTGCTGCGGATCGAGCCTGTCCACTGCATGCAGGTTCAGCAAGGTTTCAAGCGACGCCACGATCGCAATCGTCACACCGGCAAGGTAGACCTTGGGATCAGCAAAGGCTGATGTTTTTGGAGAAGAAAGAAGTTCCAACAACCCAAACGCGGACGTCGGGACCGGAACCTGTACAAGGTGCGATTCGGTGATGACCCAAGTTTCCCCGAAAGATTGAAACAAGGCGTTCATTCCAACACCCACAGAAACCACGACGAGCGAAGCGGGAACGGGCAGCCGCTTGAGCCAGGCGGTTCGATTCCACAGCAAAAGCAATCCGAGACAGACGAGCCCGACCGTCGCCGCGCCAACATGCAGGTCGTAAAACGTTTCAAGCAATTCACCCAGCGTGTTGCGACCATCCGGTTGCACAAACGACATTTCGCCTTCGGGATCAGGATCGTGCCCGAGAATGTGCGGGATCTGCTTCAAGACCAGCAACACACCAATGGCTGCCAACAACCCCTTGATGACGCTTGATGGAAAGAAGAGCGCGATCAAACCACCGCGCGAAAGGCCAATTACTATTTGCAAGACACCTGCGATAACCGTGGCGGCGAGCAGACTTTCGAATGAACCGAGAGTGGCTATTTGGGCCGCAACGACTGCTGCAAGTCCTGCCGCCGGTCCACTGACGCTCGTGTGCGAGCCACTCAGAAAGCCTACAACGATGCCGCCAATCACGCCGCTGACCAGACCCGAGGCCAGGGGAGCATTGGACGCAAGGGCAATCCCAAGGCACAGCGGCAACGCCACGAAGAAGACAACCAGCCCTGCCAGATAATCGCGGGCGCCGCCGGGGGAGGCGGACAGAGAAACAGAGGCTTTTGACGGATCCGTATTGCGCATAACATCTCCTGTGATAACGGTCGAACGCGGAGTCATCGCCACGTCGGATCGCTGACTCGGTCAGCGCGACGGGATGTTCCTCCAGACACTCTCTGAACCGGAAGTCGCGGTTTCAGAGCAGTCGTCGCTGGTGGCGTTGGTACAGGCGATCACCCGTACGAAGCGGAATCCAGACAAGGCGGCTCGAAAACGCGGACTTGTCCACCGGGTATGGTCTGCTGGCGCGACGGGCAGAGTGACACAACGTCGATCGACCCGACGGGTTACGGGCGGGCGTACTTAATTCGACAGCCTCAACTTCGCCGTCTCGCGCGGACTCTTCGGATTCGCCGCTCGATTCGTTTGCAAATCCGAGGACAAGCGACATTGGCCCCGCGGTCAGGGCATAAACCGCGAACATTAGAGCCAGGAATGGGGCAACCCAGCTTCGTTGATTGAACACCTGTCCCATCGATCGCGCGGAGCATAACAGACAACTGTTTCGCCTACCCGTCCGTGTCGGCGTCTTTCCACTCTTCGGCGGTATTGATGTTCCGAAAGTGGCGACCGTCGGAATCCACCTTTTTCAAAATGGCCTCGGCAATCCAATTTGTTTCGAGCGCCGCAAGAAGATCCGCTGCCTTGAATTCCCCTGCTGCGAGGCGCGAAACGACCGTTGGCAGAGCCGAGCGCGCGTAACACGCCGACAGCGGTTCGGCAAACCCATCCCTGCAAAAGGCCACCGCCTGCCTCGTCCCGTCGTGAAAATGCGCCTGCGCCTCTTTCAACACGATGCCAATCACATCGGGGTTGAGAAAGGGCAAATCTGCAGCGACACAAAATACCCCCAACTCGCGACCGGAAAGTGCGGCCAGCGCCGCATCAATACCGGAAAGGGGTCCTGCACCCGGTCGTCGATCAGGAATCACCTCGACGGGCCGTGTTGCAAACGATTCCGGCCGTGGAGAAACCACCAGAATGCGTGCGAAAAGACCACGCAACACCGCCAACTGGCGATCCACAATCGCAACACCTCCGACCGGCAACAGGGCTTTCTCTCGGCCTTCCAATCGTGTTGCGCTACCGCCTGCAATAATCGCACACGCGATTGAGGATTGCGGCACTACAGAACCTTGCGCATCCAGGTCGCTTCTTTCGAGCGAGCCATGCGGTATTCGCTGGTAGTCGTGATGGCGTATTCACAATCTTTGTGATCGATGGTTTGCCATCCCAGCTTTTTCCCGAAGAAGCTCTGCGCACCGTCGGTCACGAGGTAGAGCACACGAATACCCTGGCGACAGGCCTGTTCGGTGGCGGTTTCCACCAGCAAAAAACCGAGGCCCTCGCCGCGTCGTTCAGGGGCAACCGCCAACATTCGCAGCAACCCCGCCTCCTCGGTACGTTCGATGGCAACGCAGCCAAAAAGGGCAACGTCCTTGTCGCCCGGAATCACGAGGTAACTGGGCCAGAATTTCTCCAATTGTGGATATTTCAGGCCAACGCGATCCAGCAACGAGGCAATGTGCGGCTTGTCTTCAACCGTTGTTGGCCGAACCGGATCGCCGAGCTGTGTCAGTAGACGATCGTGCAACCCGCCGTAGTCACCCGAAGACA
>JAYUPZ010000488.1:0-6637 GCA_043759805.1 Myxococcales bacterium
AGCACACCCGACAAAGACCCAGGCGCGCTCGGTCGCAATGGGCCTTTATGCGTGGAGCGATGAGGGCAAGGAAGTCTCTGTTCGCGATCTCGGCATGTCACTGTCGGTGCCGGAACGCAGAGCTCGTGTTGTCCTGTCTGTACTCGAAGGCATGGGCGTGGCCACTGAGGTCAAGGCAAATCGATGGAAGGGCGTCGAGCCCCGGCCAACGCAAGAACGAATTGACAAGGCTGCGCAAATCTTCGAGGTGCGACGCATTTCAGATCGTCGACGCCTTGGCGACATGCTGTCCTACATGAACTCGGTCGAGTGCCGCGTTCAGATCTTGCGAGGATATTTCGGTGAACCTCCGGGTCAACGTTGCGGAATATGCGACGTTTGCGCGGGGCTCGACAGCGAAGTCTTCGATCCGGGTGATGCTGATCGACGGGTTACCTTGCATGCCGAAACGGATTTTCAGGCTCGCAAGCGTCGGCGCCGCAAGAAGAAGGGTGGCGTTGGCGACAACGTGCCAAGCGCACCCCATCGGCCGGCAGCACCGCAACGGCCTCACTCTATCTACGCCACGCAGTTGCCGGACGTTCAACCACGGCTGGCGCCGCGTGCCATTCCGGTGGCGGATGCCGGCGAGACCGATTTCGATCCGTCGATCTGGAACGATGGCATGGGCGACAGTCAACCGTTGTCGGGCGAGGTTGTTGTCGAAGCGACGAACGAAGGGACGCTGACGTCGGAGGCGATTGCACCGGAATCACCTGTGGCCGAGCATGATTTCGAGTCGTCCTGGTCATCGGTTCGTGACGCAGCCATTAGACCCTATTCCGAATGGCTGGCTTCTCCAAATGTTCGGCTACCTGTATTCCAGGTCCGCGTGCAACACCAATCGCAACACGGACATCAACACCAGCGTCCGCATCGGCAAGGCGGCAGTGGCAGTGGCGGTGGCGGTGGACAGCAGGGCGGTAGCGGCGGACAACAGGGCGGTGGCAAGAAAAAGCGGCGTCGTGGGCGTCAACAGGGCGGCGATGATCGGGGTGCCCGAAATGTTCGCAGCGGTCGCCCAAATCGAGATCGCGGCGAGCGCGGCCCACGGCTGCCCGGCGTGTACAACCCCGCCGGCGATTAGCCGCGTCGCCTACTTTCCAAAAAACCGCTGGAAGAATCCCTTCTTCTGTGCGGTTTTTTTCTTGAGCGTGACATGAACCGATTGTTGTTTACGCCTTGTCACCGTGACACGCTTTCTGGTGGTCACGTACCCGGACTTGACGAAATCCAATTCGTAAGTGATCCCGGCCCGAAAACGCAGGTTCATGGGCGCTCGACCAAAGATCCGGTTTTTTAAACGTATGACTGCGCCGGCCGGTGTGGTCGAGACCTTGACCGAAACGACCGTCGGTTGGTCGGCCTTGCTCTTGCCCGTTTTGTGGGATGTGTCCCTTGGTTTGGGATCCTTGTCCGGCGGCGGATCGTCCTCACCGATAACCTTGTTGCCAATGTCGGGTTCGGCCTGCGCCAAAAGGCTCGCCTCGTCGACATCGTCGGTATCCGGTGCGTCGGTTTGTTCGGGTGTTTCGGACGGCAAGGCATCCGGCGTTGGCGGAGGGATTTCTGGTGCCGGTTCCTTAACCACAGCTTTTTCAGGACTTGCATTTGACTTGGGGATGTTCGTTTCGGCCACGGGAGAGGGTGCAGGCGGCGGCGGGTTGTTGCCTTTCATCGCCCACCAAATTCCAACCCCGACTGCCGTCGCACCCGCAAGCAGCATTACTGTTCTTCGGAATTCGTATTGCGGTTGAAGTACAATTGCCGCGGTGGCACCTTCTGGATGCGTGACGAGTGCGCCTTCGGTTGGCGCGACGGCAAGCGCGCTGTTGGCTTCACTTGATTGGGTGGCGTGGTGCGCTGGTTCCGGTTCCGCAAAGATCGCATCGACCTTGGTGGGCCCTGTTGCGAGCGGCACGATCGGACGTTGCACCGAAGCGTCGTTTTTGGTGGATATGGGTGCTGCAAAGTCGGTCGCGGTCATCCCTGCCGACATCCGCACTCCCGCCGTTGGAACTGCAACGTCTTCTTCAAGCTCGATGTCGTTGTCACCAAGCTCCAGAGTCTCGTTGGGATCCTGCGACAGGCTCGGCGCGCGCGCGATCGACGGGATTCCATCGCGCGCCTCAAGTTCGCCCAACCATCTCTTTAACTCGGTTTTGCCTGCCGGCTTGAAGCTGGATCGTTGAACTTTTTCAATCTCCTCCAACATCTCGTCGGCGGTTTGAAAGCGATTCGCGGGGCTTTTCCGCATTGCCTTCTTGATGAGATCGCTCAGTGGCCGTGGAATTTCCGGATTGTAGGTCTCGGGTGGTGCGCACTCGCCGCGTTGCACCCGCATCAACGATTCCATGTCCGTGGGTGAATCGAAGGGTCGCTTTCCTGTGAGCATCAGATAAAGCATCGTGCCCACGGAAAAAAGATCGGAGCGTGAATCGATAGGCTCGCCCGATGCCTGTTCGGGCGACATGAACGCCAGCTTGCCCTTGATGACACCCTGAACAGTGTTCTCACGTTTGACGAGTGCTTTCGCGATGCCGAAGTCGGTAAGTTTGATTTCCCCCTCGGCACTGATAAGCACGTTGTGTGGGCTGACATCGCGGTGAACGATGCCCATCGGTAAACCGTTGCGCTTTTTGCCGTGAGCATAGGCAAGGGCCCGACAGGTTTCTGCGGCCACGAACAAAGCGAGCTCTGGCGGCAGCTTTAATTCCGTATGTTTGAGTCGATTGAGGATCTGATTGAGATCCCATCCGTCGACAAGTTCAAGCACGAGGTAGTAGCGCCCCTTGGCCTGTCCAAGGTCCAGGACCTGCGCGATGTTGCTGTGAAGCAACGACATCGCGACATGCGCCTCGTCGATCATCAAATTCTTGAACTGCGGTTCGGCGAGCAACGCGCCGAGGATGCGTTTCAATACAACCGGCCGCTCAAATCCCTCCATGCCACGCTGGACACCGAGATAAATTTCCGCCATGCCGCCGTCTGCGATCTTGCGGATGATTTTGTAGCGACCTCGTTCAGCCATGGGGCTTTCGTAAGCGACAGACCCGGGGATGTCGCGGTGGATGGGAGAGCAAAATCTAGAGCGCCCGGCGGTCGGTGTCTACCATCGGTCGTGCTTGCCCGGGAGTTGATTGCGGGCTAGGGTCGAGAAGTGATGTGGCGGAGGCGGGTTTCCCGGTCATGCCTGTTTTTCCTTGCGTTTCTCGCACCAGCATGCGGGAGCGGCAAACTTGGACTGCGCGAACTTGAGGGTGGTGCGGAAATCGCGGTCCGTCGGGGATCGGGCTGGACGACTCTCGCTGTCAAACCTCCCTACATCATCGGGCCACGTACCAACTTGCGTCTTGAGGGAGGAACGTTCCGCGGTTCCATAGACAACCAGAGCGTTCGAATCGTGATTGACGGGGAGGGGGCTCATGGGTTCGGTCCATTCGGTCCCATCGCCGTATCCGTTGAAGACGGAGTCGACGCGCTCGTGGTGCAAGGACAATGGAGTGGGTCGAGGGTCCACCTGCGTATCACGGCTGAATCCTTCCGCGCGACCGTCCCGATTTGGAGTGCAAACGACGCGGCGAGCACGATGTGGTGTCAGTACGTCCTCGACACGGTCGAACCCGACGGGGCCTGGTCGGGCACGTCGACCTGCAACGGTTTGCCCGAGGTAACCCGTATCGAGATCCCGGAAGCAGTGCAGTCGTGGTTCACACGAACTGAGCTAACGATGGTTTTACTTGCCTTGCTTTCGTCGCCACCCACAACGGGTTTGGAGAGAAACTACCCGTCGCCATAGGCTGCACTCTAGGCTGCGCCGAAAACTAATCCCGAGACCTTCCGAGCCATCCCCGTCGGCGGAAATACCACAAAAGCGATACCGAAGTAATCGTCATCAAACCGAGTGCGAAGGGATAACCCCAGCGCCATTGAAGCTCCGGCATGTTGAGCCGCGATACGCTGCCATCGAAGTTCATGCCGTACACGCCCGCGATGAACGACAGAGGGATGAACACGGTCGACACCATCGTGAGCATCTTCATGATTTCGTTCGCACGCGCGGACATCGACGTCTGATGCAGCTCCATCAAGCTGCGCGCAAGATCCTGGCTACTCGATACGAGATCCATCAGCTGTCCGGTGTGGTCGTGACAGTCACGCAAGAAGACCTGTGTGGTCGGAGAAAATCGTTCGTGGCCGACGCGTTGCAGGGCGTTGAGCATCTCGCGCGTTGACCACATCAAGCGTTCGACGACGCGAAGATCGTAACGGATGCTGTGAATTTCGGTGGGTACTATGCTGTGACCTCCGTCGATTGCACGGACCTCAAGCGATTCCAGCCGATCGCCGTACGTTTCGAGAAGAGGAAAGAAGCTGTCGACGATTGTGTCCATGATGGCATAGGCGAGATAGTCCGCCATTTCTCGTCGGATGCGCCCCATGCTCTGGCGGATGCGCTCGCGCAGCGGATCCAGACAATCACCCGGCCGCTCTTGAATGGTCACAACGTAGTTCGAGCCCACAAAGATGTTCATCTGGTCGAACTCAAGGGTGTCATTGACCATCTCGGGCATTCGCAAAACAATAAAGTTCGAGCCCGGGTAGTCCTCCAGTTTGGGTCGCTGGTTTCCGTGAACCACATCCTCGAGCGCGAGCGTATGGAAGCCGAAGGCTTCGCCTAGCTGCCTTATGGCGGCGGCGTCAGCGGTCCCTGTGATGTCGATCCACACGACGGGCGCGGTGCCAATCTTCGGGAACGCGGCGGCGGCTGTCGCAAGGGCACCTTCCTCGAAAACGTCCGCGCCGAAACGCATGAATCGGATGTGGAGGGGGCTGGCGTCCTCCGGCGGCGTGATTGATCCTGGCGGAAGGCCAACATTGGGCACGGCCGACTTGGCCCGGCCTCGACGCTTGCGTGCTTTGGTGCGCGACATGAGCCGCATGATACCCGGGGTGAAAAAAAAGCCGATGTGAATGCTAGTAGCGGCATCTCATTAACATGGAGAATGGGAACGTGCTTTTGACCGGAGCGTCGGGTCCGATTGGAAGCAAGCTGCAGAAAGCCTTCCCGAACGCGGTCGTACTGAGCCGGCGCTCCCAGATTACCGGCAACCGCGTTTTTGAGTGGCAACCCACGGAAGAACTGCCTCCACTGCAGGCCATCGAGGGTGCGGCTCAGGTTATCCACCTCGCCGGTGAACCTGTGGCCAATGGCCGATGGTCCGACAGCCGGAAGCAACGGATACGGGACAGTCGCGTCAAGGGAACTCGCAACCTTGTGGCTGGACTTGCGGCGCTCACGGATCGACCACGGGTTTTGGTGTGCGCGTCTGCAGTTGGGTACTACGGCGCCCGGGGCAATGAGCAACTGGACGAACAATCGTCTCGGGGTCAGGGTTTCCTCGCGGATGTTTGCCACGACTGGGAACAAGAGGCACTGAAGGCACGGGAGTTTGGGATTCGCGTGGTGTGTCTCCGGATCGGAATGGTCCTTAGTCACGAGGGTGGCGCCCTCGCGCGGATACTTCCGGTGTTTCGGATGGGTGTGGGCGGACGTCTGGGAGACGGACAACAGTGGGTGCCCTGGATTCACGTTGACGACGTAGTGGGTTTGATTGAACACGCCCTTGCGAACGATTCGGTGGAAGGACCCGTAAATGCTGTCGCACCGCAGCCTGTGCGCAATCACAAGTTTACCTCTGCCCTTGCGACCGTGCTGAATCGTCCCGCCGTGATACCCGTTCCGGAGACTGTGCTGCGATTGGCCTTTGGCGAACTGTCCTCGGTTCTGCTGGCATCGCAACATGTTTTGCCCCTGAAGGCGGAAAATACAGGCTATCGGTTTCGGTTCAGCGATATCGAAGCCGCGCTTTCGGACGTCGTGGCTCCCCGTTCCGGAAAGGTTGCAGGATGAGTTCCGTTTTCGAGGTTACGGTCTATTTCGACGCCGAATGTCCGCTGTGCACCCGCGAAATTAGGATGCTGCAACGGCTCGATAAGCAATCGAAGATTGAGTTCGTCGATATCTCGCGAGCAGAGTTCGATCCGTTGCCAATCGGCGTGTCGTTGAGCCAACTGATGGCCGAGATACACGGACGTTTGCCCGACGGCACCGTGATATCGGGTGTCGAGGTTTTTCGTCGACTTTATGCGGCGGTCGGCTTCAATCGCCTTGTGGCTATGTCGCGCTGGCCAATCGTGCGCCAGGTGCTCGGGGTCGCGTACCAGGTGTTCGCGAAGAACCGGTTGCGACTAACCGGCCGATGTGGGGACGAGCACTGCGCGGTCCATGCCCGTTCAACACACTCCGCGCCCGGTTAAACTTAACCTGGTACAAGAGTCGGGCGGCGGTCCATGCCGACAATAAGCGCCTGTCCATGGGAAACCGTTGACCAACCGAGACGCTGGGTCAACCCGGGTGCCGCCGAAACAACCACCGATCGGAGATCGGGGTGGCTAATTCTACGGGTTTTATCTCCCAGGCTGATGCGTTCCGGGCAAGCGGGACACCCACACTCGGAGATACCGTCGATGGCCAGGTATTGCACCGGAAGACCTTGGCTCATGGCGACGAGGGTTCGGCCGTTGGTTGCTACCA
>JAYUPZ010000489.1:0-6618 GCA_043759805.1 Myxococcales bacterium
CCGAAGCGCGAGCGCAGTCCTGGGCGCTGACAACACCAAAGCTCGACGTGACAAGCGATAAGAGTGTTTCCGACGCCGTCGAGGCAATCGTGGCTGAAAACGGAGGTCGCATCGACATCGTTGTGAACAACGCGGGCTTCTATTGTTTTGGTGCGCTTGAAGAAACCACACCGGACGAGTTGCGTCGTCAGCTTGAGACCAATGTCATAGGTGTGCACCGGGTGATTCGCGCCGTTTTGCCCGCGATGCGTGCGCGCGCGGACGGCGCCATCGTCAACATCAGCTCGACCAATGGGCGCACGGCCCTGCCCATGGTGGGACCGTATCAAATATCGAAGTTCGGCATCGAGGCACTTACCGAAACCCTCCGTTACGAGGTAGCCCCCTTTGGGATCCGCGTGGCCTGCGTCGAGCCTGGATCGTTCGAGACCGAGCTGCATCGCAAACAGTCGCAGGTGCTTTCGTCGACCCGCGCCGATTCGCCCTACGCGCCGTTGCTCGCGCGCTATCGCCAACGCCTTGGTGCGATTCCGCGCGCCCGCGTCGATGCAGTGGCGGACACCATCTTTCGTGCGGGTACCGATCCCAATCCAGCGCTGCGCTGGCGGGTGGGGCCATTTTCGACCCTCGCCTGTGTGGTACGCTTGATGGTCCCGGACCGAATCTTCGAATTGTTGGTACGAATAGCGTTCAAATGGGCACCGCCCCAACGCTAGCTCTAGAAAGTGAACCGTCCCACGAATCCAGCGCCGTCCGCGTGAACCGTTGGGGCTACCGTCACGTTGTGCTGAGCCAGGGCGCTCTCGCTTTCACCGCCTTCATCGGCTGCCAGATAGAAAAGAACTCCGCTTGTGACCGCCATCGCACCGGTAATGCCCCAGAATGCGTACTGCAATGTCGTCGCCTGGGCTCCATCGTCTCTCAGGGTCTGGATTTTCCTGTTGCGCTCCCGTTCCATTTCTCGACGTTGAGACGCGCTGAGATCGGGATCCACCATGATCTCGTCCCCATTGATGTCGCATTTCCCACTCTCGGCATTGCATGAAAATTGACGATAAGGATCCAAATCCTTGTTGTACTGCACGACGTCAAGCCCGAATTTGATGGCGAGCGCCATCGACACAACACCGACACCAGCGGCACTCCAGGCCCCGATCGTCATTGCGCTGTGATTTTCGGAATTTTCCCCAAGGTCGAGCTCGGTCGAGGTTGTCGCGGAAGGTGTCTCCACTGCATTGGCTTCTTCTTCGAGCCCCGCTTGCACGTCAGCAGTCTTGCCAGCCTCAACCGTCACGCTGGTCTCAAAGGGCGAGAAACCCCGCTTGCTGACTGCAACGGTATGATCGCCAGGCGAAACGGAATCGAGAGTGATCGCGCCATCGGTGGTGACGCCCGAGGGAACCCCATCAACCGCGATCGCGGCGCCGATGGTTGTGCTGCGAATACGAATCGAACCCACAATGGTTCGACCGGTCAGTGATGCGAACCACTTTTTAACCGGGCCTTGCAAGGCGGCAGAAGTTTTTTGGTTCGCAGCGATGGGCTCTGAAAGAAACGAAACGATCCGTCCCTTGCGGGCATCAAGCAGTTTGAGCGTGACGGTCGTTTCGCCGGTGGCGCCGCCCCCGATGGTACCGAATACGATCTGGGATGCGTTCAAGCTGGCCGCTGCTTGAACCATGCAAGAAGGGGATTCGTCGGGACACGAAAATATCAGCTTAACCTCGACAAGGTCGCGGCCGGGGACGACCTTGTAACCCTCGGTTCCCCCGATTTCCTTGCGCAGGGCAGTCGTTAGCGCGGTCGCGAGCCCCTCGTTTGCTGGGTCTTCTGACTCAATGCCGAGAACCGAAAGGGTTTCTGCCGCCCGGGCATATGGCGATCCGACACACAATCCCAGGGTGGCCGGCAGGAGCAACTTTAGTAAGAAGGGGCTTCGTTTCATAGGCTCTGCGGGATGTTCCCTGTGCACAAGGGTGTTGTCAATGAGACTCGACGGTCGAATGGCGGATACCTTCGATGGCGGGGTGGTGGTCGAAGTAAAAAGCGCCCCGCTCGGCTTTGCGCTACTCTGGCGCAGGCTGTCCCGCGTCGGACCGTAAACCCATGCGCCTCTCGGTTTCCGGCAAGATTTTCGTCGCCTACACCGTGCTAGCCACGGTGTTCCTGGCGTCGAGCGTTCTCACCCTGGTTTATATGTACCGGGCGCGCTCTCGCGTCGTGGCGAGCCAGACGCTGTTTGACGTTCAGGCCGACCTCGACGATGCCTGGCGCAAGTTGCAAAGCGTGCCGACGACGGTCGCAAGACGGCCGGATCCCAAACGTCCGCTCGCCTTCGTCCTGGCTCGGCGACAGGTGGCCTCTGCGCTCGAAACGCTTGACCGGTACCAGGGCAGGGAAAGCGGTAAGTGGTTTTCACCCATCGAGGGCGCCGACGCCTTTCGAGGTCAAATCGTGGAGCTGCAAACCCGCCTCGGGTCTGTTGCCGACGGGCTTGCCGCCTTCGAGGCCAGTGAAGACGATGAGAGCCGGCAGGCCTTTGTGGCCAAGTTGACAACACTCATTTATCACATGGACCGGACGCGTCGGAGCATCCGAGGGGAAAGCCGGACCATTGCGACGCTCATGCGGATCGATGAGGAAAGCGCCCGCAACCTCGCATTGTTGATGGCCGGTGCCGGCCTCTTTGTCGCACTTGGCGTCGCGTTGTCCATGATGCGGACATTGCGTCCGTTGCGGGTGTTGCGTGAACGCGCCCGCGCCGTTGCCGGTGGTGACTATGCCCAACGCATCGAGGTGCATTCGCAAGACGAAATAGGCGATCTGGCCCGGGAGTTCGATGTGATGTCGGAGGCGATCAAAGTGCGCGAGCTACGCCTCATCCGTTCGGAGCAGCTTGCAACGATCGGGCGAATGGCGGCGCAGATCACCCACGAGATTCGCAATCCCCTGGCTTCGATTGGCCTCAACGCGGAGCTGCTTGCCGACGATCTCGCAACCGGTCGACCGGAGTCGCTCGGCCAGCTTCAGGCTATCGTGCGCGAGGTCGATAGGTTGAGCGAAATCACCGAAAATTACCTGCGTTTCGTGCGATTGCCGCGGGGTACCCGTGAACCGGAAGATCTCGGTGCCATTGTCAATTCGGTTCTCGCCTTTGCCCGCGCCGAGCTTGAAAAAGCAGGCGTGACGGTTTCAGTTTCGGTGTCCGAGGACTTGCCCGAGGTCAATGCGGACGAGGGTCAGGTGCGCCAGGCCGTGCTGAATCTTATCCGCAATGCGCGCGAGGCCATGCCCGACGGCGGTCAAATGACGGTTGGCGTGTTATTGCTCGGTAACGATGTTCACATCCGGATCGGTGACTCGGGTCCCGGGATTCAGGAAGAAAACCTTCCGCGCCTTTTCGATCCCTTCTTTTCAACCAAGAAAACGGGGACGGGCCTCGGCCTCGCGCTTGTGCAACAAATCGTCGTGGATCATGGCGGCCGTGTAACGGTTGAGAGTCCGGAGGGAAAGGGATCCGTTTTTGGCCTGGTCTTTCCGCTCGAAACGCCGGCGACCCCGTCGTCGACCGAGTCCCCGGGCGGTCCCTCGGCAATCAGTTCCGAGGGTTCGCGCTAGCTTTCGGTTTGACGACCCCGGTCAGGACGTAAAGCTCGCCGAGGGCGGCGCGAATGCCTTCGGGGTTCCTCGGCGATAACCGGAGAGCATCTTCGTAAGCCTGGACCGCCCTTGGGTAGTCTCCCTGGCTGCGCAGGGCACGTCCCTGTGCCGAGTGCAATTCGGCGTCCGAGGGATCGATGAATACGACCAGCGGCGCAATTTCAAGCACGCGGTCATAGCGTTGCAGGGCCAGGGCACCCGTGACGATCTCCTTGCCGAGGCGCGCGTTCTGAGGATCGAGCAGAAAAGCCTTCGTTTGTGCCTGCAGTTGTTCCTTGGGTCGATTGGTTCGCTCGTAGAGGCGCGCTAGGAATACCCAGGCCTCAAGTTGTTCAGGGGCAAGTTCGGTGGCGCGCAGGAAGTGGCGTTCGGCATCGACGAGCATGCCGGTTTCAACTGACGATAATCCGAGGCGCGTGCGGACATCGTAGCCTTCGATGCCAGCCTCAAGAAGTGGCAATAGAGCCGCTTGAATCGCAGCCGGATCGTGATCGCGCTCCGCAATGGTCGCCTCCAAAAACAAGGCAAGTGGCTCGGGTTCCGCACCTGCGAGCCTCGGTTTCGGTTTGGCCAGCGCCAACCAAAATTTTGCAGCCGCGGTATCGCCGTCGGCCATGGCTGAGAGGCCCGCCCGGGCGCGATCAGCCGAGTTGGCCCCGAGTTTACGAGCGCGCATGTCGGCATCTTGCCGTGGATAAAGCTCGGTAACAGTGGGCAGGAACTGTGTTTGTAAGTACCGGTAGTGATGGGAAAGCTCCATCGTGAATGCTGCATCCACCTGGGTCCATTCGCTATTTGTGATGCGGTTCAGGACTGTTCCCCCGGACAAACCGTTTCCGAAATCGACAAGTGCCTGTCGAAGTTTGGCGAAGCCATGGTGTCGCTCGAGAAACGAGACTGCGTGGGCTGACACCATGTAGGCCGCAATTGCTTGCTCGGGTGATTCCGCATCAATGAAAGCCCGCGAAAGGTTGGCGATCGAAGGGATGCGTCCCTGCCGCATCGCCCCGAAGAGCACCATGTGTTCGCGCCTTGTCCAGGCAGGATTTAGATACATCGTTTCCACCTCGGCCAGCCCCTCGGTAAACCAGCGGGGCACGCGCTCTTTACCGAGCCCGAGGGCGAACACATGGGCAAGTTCGTGTGCCAGGATCATGCCCCAACTGCCGTTCGCGAGATTCGGTGCGTGCGCGGTGATGACGCGGCCAAAGCAAACCGCCTCGACATCAAGATTGGGCAAGCCAACCGTTCGCACCGCAAAATCCTCGGGTTTTCCGTAGAGTTCGACGATGATCGGTTTGTCGGGTTCGTAAGCGTATCGCGCGGCATAGCGCGCGTAGACCTTTTCCAGAAACGGTGCCACCACATGCTCGATCGCGGGTTGTGTGTGTTTCTCTATTCGAAGACGAAAATGGGCCGTGGCGTATACGATGTATTTTTGCGCGATTGTTTTCTCGAAAAGCTCCAGTTGATTGAAGGTTCGCGTGTCGTACGGATCCACCGCAAAGGCCGCTCGTAGGTGCCTCAGTCCTTCGCTTTCCTCGCCCATTCGCAACAGGGTAGTACCGAGGACGGTCAAACAACGTGCGTTGCGGGCATCGACGCTCACACCCTGTATCGCGACAGTGCGGGCGTCTTCGTAGCGACGGTGCCGGACGAGTGCCTCGGCGACAGCTGCAAAAAATCGGGCATCGTGTGGTTTCGTCACAAGCGAGCGATCACTTTGCAGACGATAACCGACCTCGTTGCCGACCAGCAGTTCGAGAGCGGCCGAGATCCAGGCGGCGTCGGCTGAAGCTGGATTGGTGCGTAGAATTTCTGAAACCGTCACACGGGTCTCGTCGAAAGCGCCCGCATCCAATTCAAGTTCTGCACGCATCGCGAGTGCGGGTCCGTGCCTCGGGTTCGTTTTCAGCGCCCTTTCGACGAGAACGATGGCCTGCTCGCGGTCGTAGTTTCGATCCACCGCGATGCGGGCCGCGCCAATGAGCGCGTCGGGGTTACGAGGATCTGCCGACAATGCCGCCGAAAAACTTCGATCGGCGTCGACGAGGGCGTGCTTTTCAAGCAGCAACCATCCCCATGCGATATGCGGCTCGGCAGCCCGTCCTGCCTTGATCGTGGCCTGTCGAAACAGTTCGTTCGCTCGGTTGAAGTCGTTGGCGAAGCGCAGTGCGTTTCCCATTGCAACGAGCTCCGCAACACTCGCCCGTTGTTGTCGGCCATCGGTCCAGTCGGCGATGAGTCGTTCGACGAGGGATGCGAGTTGCGCCCGGTTACCGCTGGCGTCTGCCACCGGCAACATGGCGGCGCGCAAGGGAAGATGGGTGGGGGCCGCTCTGGCCGCGATTTCCAGTCGCCGCCGGGCTTCGTCGAATCGTCCCAACGCCATTTCGGCCCTGGCTGCTTGGATGACTTTCACAAGGGCCCTGCCGCCCACGTCCGGCCGCTTTTTCACTTCGGCCACGACTTTTTCGTAATCGCCCTGTTTCAAAAGGGCTGCGAGGTCAACTGCGCCCCGTGCCGGCAAGGGGAAGAGCAGGGCAACCCCGAAGAGGGTCATCACCGGCATTCCGTTTTGAATCACCTCGCAATCCTAACAGCTGCTAACCTTCCATCGAAGGCGGCTTTTGGGATGCAGACCGAAGAACCTCAGAAAAACGACCAGTCGGCAGCATTGCGTGACGAAGTGTACGACGACTACGATGCCTTCTTGCGCCATGCCGTGCGTGAGTACTACGACCGCGGCTGGAAGCAGCGAAAAGGGAACTTTATCGCGCTCGTCATGGCCTCCGGGCAGATCACGGGGATCGCGACCGAATCGGTCAAAGACGGCTCAGGATTCAAAAAAGCAGCAATCGGCGCGGCCAGCGTTGTGGCTCTTCGCCTCGCGATCAAATACTTCCTTGCGGGGCCGCTCGGCTTGGTGCTGACTGCGGCGGCCATTGCATCAGCGGT
>JAYUPZ010000490.1:0-6611 GCA_043759805.1 Myxococcales bacterium
GACGCGCGCGTGCCCTCTCACTCGCTATCTAGCGCGTTCCCGGACGAGCGATTCTGGGACGATGGCGCCACCCTGCTGGGTTGCGGCGAGCGTTCCACATGCCGCACCGATGTCGCTGCCACCGGAATAACGTCGCACAACCGGGATATTGCGGCCGCCTAGTTCTGAAAAGAACCCGTCGATTTCGTCCTTCGAGGGCGGGAAGTATCCGTGTTCCGGATCAGTCACGTCGATGAGGTTGACGCGCACGCGCACGTTGCCAATGCGTTCCCCAAGCGCAACCGCGTGGGCCCGGCTCATGTTCTGACCACCGATGGCGACATAGGCAAGCGTAGCACGCTGGCGCGTCGCGGTGGCATAGTCAGCAATGGCTGGCATCAACGATTCGAGAGGCCAGCGCTTTTCGATGGGCATCAATCGCGCCCGTTGTTCCGAGAACGGTGAACCGATCGAAAATACCAGCCGTTGCGGATTGGCTTCTTCTATGAACTGGCGGATCTTGGGTAAAACACCCGCGGTCGAAATCGTGATCTTTTCGGCGGCAATGGCCGGGCCAGCGGGATCGGACATGATGCGAGCCGCGTGCATCACATTGTCATAGTTCAAGAACGGCTCGCCCATTCCCATGAAGACAACGCCGCGTACCGGCAGCGCGGCATCGCGTGCGACATGGTGAATTTGGGCGAGAATTTCCCATGGTTGCAGATTCCGGATGGCACCAAGACGACCGGTGGCACAGAAATCACAGGCCAGCGCACATCCAACCTGCGAACTGACACACACCGTGTACTTGCTGGTTGGCAAGGGCTGCAATCCCGACACCTCACCTCTGGCACGGGCCTCCTTGAGGCGACGGGCATCGTCAGGATCAGGCAAGGGAATCCGGACGGTTTCAATCTGCTGTCCGTCGGGTAGGGCAAACAGATATTTCACAAAGCCGTCGGACGACTGTCGACGTTCAATAACCCGCAGATCCGGAAAGATCGCCACGGCCTCGACTGCCCGGCGCAGCTCGTGCGAAAGATGCCGGAGGGCTAAAAGGTCGCTGTCACCATGTCGCTGGATGCGCGAGAAAATTGAGCGAGCAACCTCTGTTCGAACCCCCAGCGCCTGCAGTGCCGAAACCATTTCGGCGGCGTTCAAGTTGCGCAGCAAGAGGGGGGAAGTGGTCACAGGAATCGGCAACAATAGCAGGCGGTCTGCTAGTCTGGCGCCATGCTGCAACCCGAGGACGTGTTCGAGCGCATCGGACGCGAAACCGGCGTCAGAATCGTTGTCGACCGGTTCTATGACATCATGGACAGCCTGCCCGAGGCCGCGACCATTCGCGCGCTACATCCTGCCGATCTGTCGACTTCGCGCGACAAGTTCTACTGGTTTCTCGTCGGCTGGTTGGGTGGGCCGCAAATGTACGTCGAACGCTTTGGCCATCCCCGGCTGCGCGCACGCCACCTACCCTTTCCCATCGGCGACGCCGAACGCGATGCGTGGCTTTTGTGTATGGAAAGGTCATTGCACGAGACCGTTCCAGATGAGGAAATCAAGTCCTTCATGATGCGCGCACTCACAGGCGTTGCAGACCACATGCGCAACGCCCCGGATTAGACCAAGATCTCGCGAATAACTTTGCCTGACACATCCGTCAACCGATAGTCGCGTCCGTTGTGACGGACCGTGAGACGTTCGTGGTCAAGGCCGAGGGTGTGCAGGATCGTAGCGTGAAGATCGTGAACCGAAACGGGATTCACTGCAGCTTTGAAACCGATCTCATCGGTCTCACCGTAACTGGTCCCCGCCTTGATCCCACCACCGGCCATCCAGATAAGAAATCCATTTGGATTGTGATCGCGCCCATCCTCTTGTTCGGAAACCGGCATACGGCCGAACTCACCACCCCATATTACGAGGGTCGAATCGAGGAGACCGCGCTGTTTCAGATCTTGCAGCAAGGCTGCCACCGGTCTGTCCGTTTCGGCGGCTCGCTGTCGGTGCTGGGTGCTCAACCCGTTGTGTGAATCCCATTCGTCGTTGCAATAAGCCTGGACAAATCGAACACCACGTTCGACCAGCCTGCGCGCCATGATGCATTTTTCCGCATACGGCCGCGTTACCTCGTTGTCCAAGCCGTAAAGTTTCTTGATGTGCGACGGTTCGGTCTCCAGCTTGGCGGCATCCGTGCCGGCGGTTTGCATGCGATAGGCCAGCTCCAGGTTGTTTTGCTGAGCCGACAGGCGCAGATCTCCGGAACGTCGGGCGGCATGTTGGTGATTCATGCGGGCCACAAAGTCCAACATGGCCCGCTGCTCATCCGCGCCAATCGCATCCGGTCGACGAAGGTTGAGAATCGGCTGCGCGCCAGGTCGAAATGGCGTCGCTTGAAGCTCACCCGAGAGGAATCCGCTCGACCAGTTTGCAGGTCCACCCTTTGATCCGCGCGCATTTGGAAAGACCACGAACCCTGGTAGATCCGGGTTTTCGCTGCCGAGAGCTTGATTGATCCAGGATCCGACGCTGGGAAACCCGGCTCGCTGAAATCCGGTGTTCATCTGGAACATGGCCGGCGCATGATTGGGGGATTCGGACCAACACGAGCGAATGAAGGCAAGTTCGTCCACCTGTGTTGCAATACTCGGAAAGAGCTCCGAAACCCAGGCACCACTTTGGCCGTGACGTGCAAATGCAAATGGCGAAGCCATCAAGGGTCCGGGCGTGCCGAAGAAGACATCAATCGCCTGCTTCGGTCGTTGTCCCGCATGTTTGACAAGCTCTGGCTTGGGGTCAAAAGTGTCACAAGCTGATGGACCCCCCTCCATGAACAACCAAATCACCGATTTTGCGCGTGGCTTGTGATGCAGTTTCGAAACACTGGCACCCCATGCACGTTGGGCCAACAAGGGTGAGCCAAGTAGGCTTGCCCCAAAGCCCGTGAGAAGCGCACGACGTTGAATTTCAATCGACATGGGTAAACTCGTTGGTGGTAAAAAGAACCTGACAGAAATCGGCAAGCGCCTCGTGAGCAATCAGTCCGCCGAGGGATCCGTACGACAAGATTCCGTCGTTCACGGCTCGAAGGGCCCGCTGTTTTTTCAGAAAGCGTTGAGCCTCCGTGCTTTCCCGTCGGGTCGGGAGCCGACCGTACGCGAGGCCGAAGGCCCTCATGATTTGCGCATCAAGGGACGACCCCACTTCACGCACCAGACGATCCGCAAACGCTTCAGCCCTGGCGCGCACAAAAAGATCGTTCATAAGCAACAAACCCTGCAATGGCACCGTCGTTTCTGAGCGGCGGCCGCAACTTTGGGTCGCGATCGGCTTGTCGAAAGCATCCAGAAAAGGATTGCGAACCGATCGTTTGGAGAAAACGTACAGGGAACGGCGCCACACCGGGGAGCGATCGGGTACATCGACCGGATACTGATCGGACGAGCGGGTGGCCATCGCCGCCCTGTCGATTGCCGGCTTTACCGGCGGGCCCCCCACGGTTTCATTCAACGACCCCGATACCTCCAAGATCGTGTCTCGAAGCGATTCCCCATCCAGACGGCGCGAAGAACGTCTCCACCACAGGTTGTTTTCTGGATCAATCTCATGTGCATATGCGTCGCTCTTATCGCCCTGTTGATAGGCGAGGCTTTCCAGAATGAGTCGGTGAATGTGCTTTTGATGCCAGCCAGTATCCACCAATTCGCGTGCGAGAAAGTCCAACAATTCCAGCTGAACCGGCAAGACAGATTGCATTCCGAAATCGTTCGGCGTATCAACCAAGGGCTCGCCAAAGTGGTGTTGCCAAATGCGGTTCACCGCGACGCGCGCCAACAATCGCCCCGCACCCTTGTCGACGTCCGTTAGCCAGAGTGCGAGCGCTGCACGACGAAACGAGGTCGCATGCGATGGTCGGGCAGCAATCGCCACAGAATGGCGATAAGATTCGGGATCGACGCGCCCGAGGGCCGCGACGAATCCCGGTAACACGACGTCACCGCGCAGCCGCACGTCGCCGCGGCGGTATTCGTAGCTCGGCGGCGGCGATGACGATCCATCCATGACCGTCAACGCGCGCGGCAATTTTGTCTTGACCCGTTCAGATTCGGATTTCAGCAATAGCCACCGTTCACGCATTTCAGGTTCGAGCACCGCAAACAACGACTCATTGCCGATCTCAAGTTGTTTTCCCCAGCGCCCATAGACAGAATTCGAGGTGGGATTGTTGAACATTTGCGGCTCGCGCAAAACCATGCAGTCGTAGGGGGGAATTGCGAGCGCCTCCATCTTTTTTTCACGGAAGTCGCGCCGGCGGTCGGCTACGAATAACTCAAATCGTCGCACGGCAGGCTCAAGCGGTAGCTCTCGACGAAGGGTTCCGGAAAAAGTCGCCGCCAGCTGGGCGTACTCACGCGCCGAGATGGGATCGAATTTGTGGTCGTGACAGCGCGCGCATCCGACCGTGAGGCCGAGAAAACCAGACCCCACCACCTGCACCCAGTCGTCGACTTCGTCGGCGCGGTAACGGGCCTTGTTCTCGTTGGAATCCGTCACAACGGGTGCAATGGATTCGCCCGCCGCGAGGAATCCTGTGGCCGCGCGGGCTTCGGGGTTCTCGGGTTGCCATTCATCACCGGCCAGTTGCAGCTTTACGAACTCGTCAAACGGCAGGTCGGAATTGTACGCGTTGACAACAAAATCGCGATATGGCCACGCGTTGTTCCGGTCGCGATCACCCTCAAATCCATCGCTGTCAGCGTATCGAGCCAAATCCAACCAGTGTTGCGCCCAGCGCTCACCGAACCTTGCCGATCGCATCGATTGATCCACCAATTTAACCCAATGTGCACGATCGGGATTGCGTATGAAGTCGACGCCGAACCCTTTGGGGAACAGACCGTGCTGATCAAGAGACATCCGTCTCACAAGAGCACGTGGCGACAAGGGGCGTGAAAACCCCAGTCCCTTGGTACGCAGCTGCTTCAACAGCAAACCGTCAACATTGGTACCTTTGACAAACCGAGGTAGAGCGGCGAAAGCCCAGTGCACGGGCTTTTCGGGAACCACCAGCGCGCGCTCATATGGAAGCCCGGCGTTCACCCAGGCGCCGATCGCGGCAATCTCCGCGTCGGGTAATTTCTTTTCCCGCAAAGGCATTGCCGGCGACTCCTCGTGAACCACCATTTGATAGAGCAGGCTGCCCGGCTGCGATCCGGCAACAACCGCGACACCGGACTCGCCCCCCCTCAACAGCCCCTCTCGGGTCGTCAGGTCAAGTTCGCCTTTCTTTTCTCCTGGGTTGTGACACCGAACGCAGCGATTCTCGAGAACCCGGGCCGCCGCCTCGGCCACGGACGCCGGATCGGCCGTGCCTGTCGCCGCAACCAACAAACAGAGTGCGAAGATCCCCATCACACCCCGTGCGCACACGGACACTTATTGTGTAACAAGATAAGCAGACTTTTTTCATGGCCGACTTTCCTCCCACCGAATGGTCACAGATCCTCGCCCTCCAGGGGAATCGCGAAGGCGGCAACAATGCACCGCGCCACAAGGAACTGCTGGAGGGGCTGCTGCAGCGGTACTGGTCGGCGGTGTATCACTATGTGCGCGCCCTGGAACGTGGAACGGTAGTCGATGCCGAGGATACGACCCAACAATTCTTTGCCACCTTCATTGAACGCGACGACCTTCAGAAGCTCTCCGCCGATCGAGGGACATTTCGCGGTTTTCTGAAAACGGCAGTGAAGCATTTCTTTATAAGCCGCCTTCGTTCCGAAGCCTCGCGACAGCGCACGCTCGCCTTTGCCGGTGCTGAACAAAGCTGGAACGCAGCCCCCGTGGATGATCCCGAAAAAGCTTTTGATCGAGAGTGGGTTCGGCTGGTTCTGCGCGACGCCCTCGCCCTGTTGCGAGAGGATATGCAGCGAACGGGTGATGGACAATCGCTTGCCGTCTTCGAGGCGTATTGCCTTAATGATGATGGCGACGTTTCCTACCAGGAACTCGCGGAACAGTACCACACCAATCTGGACGGCATTCGCAACGGCCTTCGTGCAACACGACAACGGTTGCGCAAGATCTTGCGCGAAAAACTGCGCGAATACGTTGGTCCCGACGGGGATATCGAAGACGAATTGCGTTTCGTCGTGGCGGGCCTGTGATGAAAATCGATCGCCTTGCACAGTTCCTTTCCGAGGTCGACACCATCGGTCGTTATGAGCTGGGTGAAGTTTTGGGTGAAGGGGGAATGGGCATCGTTTACGCCGCGTGGGATCCGAAACTTGAGCGCAAGGTCGCCATCAAGATCTTGAAAAAAGGGGATCCCGAGCGTGTTCGCCTTGAGGCTGTGGCGGCCGCGCGTCTTGACCATCCTGGCATCGTTCGGATTCATGAAGTCGGATCGAATCACATCGTCATGGATCACATCGAAGGCCCGACGTTTGCCGAATGCTTAGTCAAGATTTCGATCCCGGAAAGAATCGCCATCATCAACCAAATCGCAGCTGCCGTGGGTCACGCGCACAGCCGGGGAATTGTGCACCGCGATCTCAAACCGGGAAACGTAATCCTGCGGGATGGGAAGTTCCCGGTCCTCACCGACTTCGGTTTGGCCCACGCGTTGACCG
>JAYUPZ010000491.1:0-14232 GCA_043759805.1 Myxococcales bacterium
CGCCTTGAGTGCGACCTTGCGGCCGATCACCGGATGCTCGGCAAGATAGACGACACCCATGCCGCCTTCGCCAAGTTTGGCCGTGACCTGATAGTTACCGACTGTTTGACCGACCGATATCATTGCGAAAAGTTAGAGATTGAATCCAAAAAGCAAAGGTTTCTGGCTATTTGGACACACCAGACGCCTTCTTCATTACACCAAATCGGCAAGACTGACCACATTCTTGACAACTCCTGTAGGTGGAAACGTGGGGACCCCGCAAAAGATCTGGGTTCTCACGGTGTTTGCGAAAAATTTAGCCTCGGAAAATGGAACGCCGGGCCAGAACCAAACGGGAAATCATCGCGTCGATACGGTCGCGAACCTTTTCTGCGACCTCGAGCACGTTCTTCTCACCGGCATCCGCAGCCGGCGGCAGGATCGGAGCGCCGATTTCAATCGTCCACTTTGTCGGTAGGGGCAATAGACCGAGGGGACCGAGGAAGGGAAATGTAGGCGTGACGGGAATGTAGGGCAAGCCGAGAGGGCGAGCCAGCGTATGAAGCTTGCCGATCACGGGGTGGATTTCTTCGGCGCCAATCACAGCTACCGGCAGGATCGGAACGCCCGTTTCGGCGGCCAACCGAACGAATCCACCACGGCCAAAGCGCGTCAATCGGTAGCGCTCGCGGTATAGCTTTCCAACGCCTCGCAAGCCTTCGGGGAATGCAGCAACCAGCTCACCTCGGCCGAGCAGTCGGGCGCCGTTCTCCATTGATGCGCGAACGCAACCGTAACGCGTCACGACTGGAGCAGAAACTCGAGACCGAAAGGCGAAGGTTGCGACCAAGGCGCGCAGGGCTCTGTGTTGCGGATGGTTTCGGCGAATACCGTACATCAACAGCATTCCGTCGTAGGGAAGACCGCCCGAGTGGTTGGCGACGAGCAGAGCGGGTCCGGTGGCAGGAACGTGTTCAAGTCCGCTCAAATCGACACGAAAATACCGGGTCCACAGAAATTCAAGCAACGGATCTACTTCGGCGAGAAACGCCGGGTCGGCCTCGTCGAGACCTTCGGGCGGAAGGCCTTCCCGGGCAGCGCGATAAACCGCCGCGAGCGCGGCGACGATTGGGTGGTTGTCGAACATGGGGGGGCGAGGGGCGAGAGTCCGATCAATCGGTGGCCGAACCGGTTTCGTTGAGTAAGGCGGTGATCCTCGATCGCCATCCGTCGAGCACCGACGCGAGATCGTCCGGTTTGTTGCCTCCGCCCTGAGCGAGGTCCGGTCGACCGCCGCCCTTGCCGCCAATGGTACGCGCCATGTCGCCAAGCAATTTGCCCGCATGAAGACGCGTCAGCGCACCCGGCGTCACGAGACAGGTCAGCGAGAGCTTGTTCTCTTCCACACCGACCAAAACCGCAACCCCTGGATCCAGCTTGTCGCGCAATCGATCCGCCGTCTCGCGGAGAATTTTGGCGTCACTCACGCCAACCTCGGCAACGAGGACATTGATGCCAGCAACCAGTTCGGCTTGCGAAATCAGATCGCGACCACCCCCGGATGCCAGTTTTGCGCGGAGTTTTTCGACCTCGCGGTCACGTTCGCGCAGTTCAACTTGCAGGCGCTCGACGCGAGACGCGACCTCGGCCGGTGCCACCCGCAAACGTCCCGCAACCCCCGCAAGCGCTTGCTCCATATCGCGAACCCAGGCCGCAGCACCCACGCCTGTAACCGCCTCAATGCGGCGAACGCCCTGCGCAACGCCGGTTTCACTGGTGATTTTGAAAAAGCCGATGTCACCCGTCCGAACGACGTGCGTGCCACCACACAACTCTTTCGAGTCGTCGAGCGTCAACATGCGAACCGTGGCACCGTATTTTTCACCAAAGAAAGCAACGGCTCCGCTTTTCTTCGCTTCGGCGACCGGAAGGTTTTGCGTCACACAAATAGCGTTGTTGAGGATTCGAGTCGTGACCATGTCTTCGACCTTCGCCAATTCCTCGGACGTGATGGGTTGAAAATGCGAAAAATCAAAGCGAAGCCGTTCAACCGAAACCTGCGATCCTTTTTGTGCCACGTGCTCACCGAGGGTCTGACGCAGGGCCAAGTGCATCAGGTGTGTGGCCGAGTGGTTGCGGGCAATGGCATGGCGTCGTTCGACGTCGACCTGCAGATCAACCGTATCACCGATGGCGATAGCTCCGGCGGAAACTCGGGTCAGATGAGCAAATAAGCCGGGCACGGGACGCAGGGTGTCCACGATTTCTAGCTTGCCAGCGGGGCCCTTGCCCTTGCCGGTGTCGCCAACTTGACCGCCCGATTCGCCGTAAAATGGCGTCAGATCGCAAACAACATAGACTTCGGCACCCGTCGGGGCCGACTCGGCTTCGCGCAGCACATCGCCATCCTTGACGAGCAGTGCCGTCACACGACCGTGCGCGCGGGTCTTTTCATATCCGACGAAGTTTGTCGGTCCAACGCGATCCAACACGGCCTGAAACGCCGAGTCGATACGGGCCTCGCCCGAACCGCCAAAGTCGGCGCGTTTGCGCTGCGCCGACATGCGGGTTTCAAATCCAGCCTCGTCGACATCAAAGCCCTTGTTCTGGGCAACCACGCGGGTCAAATCCATCGGGAATCCGTAGGTGTCGTACAGTTTGAACGCAACGTCACCCGGGATCACTTTGCCCTGCAGGCCATGCGTTGCGTCTTCCAAAAGGCGCACACCGCGGTCAAGCGTTTCACGAAAGCGGCGCTCTTCCTGATCGGCGACTTCAATGATTGTCCGATGTCGCTCCCCCAACTCGGAATAGGCATCTTTCATCGCCTCGATGACCTGGCCCACGAGGGCTGCAAAGAAAGGATCGGTGATGCCAATCAAGTGGCCGTGATAGACGGCTCGACGCATGATGCGGCGTAATACGTATTCGCGGCCGGTTTTTTCGGGAAAGACGCCGTCGGCAATGAGGAACGCCGTGGCGCGTGCGTGGTCGGCAATGGCCCGCAACGAAACCGAGACACTGCCATCGCTATAATCCGACGGCGTGAAAGTTTTCTTTGCCCGTTCGGCGGCGGCCGCAATGATGGGAGACAACAGATCAGTCTCGTAGTTCGATCGCTTGCCACTTAAAATCGCAGCAAGTCGCTCAAGGCCCATGCCGGTGTCGACCGAGGGCTTCGGCAAGGCAATGCGCGACTTGTCCTCGCGCTGCTCGAATTGCATAAACACCAGGTTCCAGATTTCGATCCAGCGATCGCAATCGCAGGCTGCTGCCTGACATTTGCGACCCGCTGTTTCTTCTGCGCAGGGCACGTCGTCGCCCTGATGAAAGTGGATCTCACTGCACGGACCGCAAGGGCCGGTCTCGCCCATGGCCCAAAAGTTGTCCTTGTCGCCGAGTCGTACGATTTGTCGATCGGGAACGCCGGAGATCTTTTTCCAGAGCGCGGCCGCATCATCATCGGACTCGTGTACGGTGAAAACCATCCGCGCGGTTGGCAGCGCAAACACGTCGGTCAACAGTTCGTGGGCGAAGGTGATGGCGCCTTCCTTGAAGTAGTCCCCGAAAGAGAAATTTCCGAGCATCTCGAAGAAGGTGTGGTGCCTTGCGGTACGCCCGACGTTCTCAAGATCGTTGTGCTTGCCACCGGCCCGAACGCACTTCTGTGCGGTCGTTGCCCTTGAGCGGGGGCGCGTGGCCTTGCCGGTGAAAACGTCCTTGAACTGGTTCATGCCGGCGTTGGCAAAGAGCAGGGTGGGGTCGTTTTCGGGAACAAGCGATGAACTTGCAACTTCCTCGTGCCCGCGTGAGGCAAAGAAATCGAGAAAGGCACGACGGATGGCTCTGGAATTGTTAGCGAATTCGCCCATGGGCTCCTGTGGTGTGGCGCGACGGCCACGATCGCGCGCAATCTAGCCCTGCGAACCGACCCGGGCAAGGCGACAAACGGCGGCAAACCAAAAACAAAGCGATACGGGCCGGGTTTGCTACAGTGCGCTCGATTTGTCGAACGGAGAGGAAAACAAGGGCGCGCGCGTTGCTGGAACGGTGGCGCTCGTCGGCCGAACCAACGCGGGTAAATCGGTGCTGCTCAACCGCATCGTGGGGCAAAAACTCGCGATCGTGAGTCCTCGGCCTCAAACCACGCGAAATCGCATCACGGGCGTCTACAACGGTCCTGAAGGCCAGATGGTATTCGTTGACACCCCTGGCTTTCACGCTGCCGAGGGAAAGACGCCGCTCAATCGCTTCATGAGCGCCGAGGCCGAGGAGGCGATGAACGAAGTCGACGCCGTCGTGCTGGTGGTCGATGCCGTGGCCACCCTCAAGCGCCCTCGCAGGTCGGTCGCGCGAGAAAACGCCCGCAAGCCCGGCCCACGCGAACGTCCCCACCGCGACGTGGGCAGCCCCGGACCGGATGTGCATCTCATCGCGATCGCCAAAAGGGTCATGGCCCTTGGAAAGCCGGTCGTGCTGGTGTTGAACAAGGTCGATGACATCGAAGACAAACGGGTCCTCTTGCCGCAACTCGCAGCCTGGTCCGAAGTTGCAACCTTTGCTGCCGTGGTTCCTGCCTCGGGTCTGAAGGGAACCGGTGTTCCCGACTTGCTGAAAGAGCTGGCCAGCAAGCTGCCAAAGGGCGAACCCATCTACAAAGACGACGAGCTCACCGATCGCACCGAGCGCTTCCTCGTCGCAGAAATGGTGCGGGAACAGCTATTCCTTCGCTTGCACGATGAGCTTCCGTACTCCGTTGCGGTCGAGGTCGAACGCTGGACCGAGGGCAAGGGCGACGTGACGGTGGAGGCAGTGATCCTTGTGGATCGCGACAGCCAAAAGCGCATTGTCGTTGGCACCGGAGGCACCATGGTGCGCGACATCGGCATCGCCGCTCGCAAGGAAGCCGCTGAACTGCTGGGGCGTCCTGTTCACTTGAAGCTTTTCGTGAAAGTTGCGCCCGATTGGGCCTCGAATATCGACACCATGGATCGTCTGGGATACCGCTAATGCGCCGAAAACCGCCCTCCGACGGACCCCGCCAACCGAACCCGCCTGCGCTGGGCGTGGTGGCGCTTGTCGGTCGCCCCAACGTGGGCAAATCGTCGCTCTTTAACCGCATGGTCGGTGGTCGACCCGCGATCGTCGAGGACGAGCCCGGCATCACCCGCGATCGCCGTTACGGTGAGGCATTGTGGACGGGTCGTACGGTTCGTGTGATCGATACGGGTGGCCTGGATCCGTCGGCCGCAGGCATCCTGGGCGCCATGCGCACCCAAACTTTGCGCGCGGTTGACGAGGCGGACGCACTTATCCTCGTTATGGATGCTCGCGAAGGCGCAACCGGCCTCGATAAAGACGTGGCTCAAGTGCTTCGTCGCACGGGAAAGCCGGTGTTCATCGCGGCAAACAAGGTGGATTCAGGCAATTTCGAGGCACAATCGGCGGACGCACACCAGCTGGGTTTCCCCGAGGTTTTTGCGGTTTCAGCCGAACACGGCCGCGGCGTGGGTGTCTTGCTGGATCGGGTGATCGAGGTCCTGACAGAGCTCAAGCCTCCGACACCGGCCGCGATGGGCATTGAGGCGGGGATTCGTATTGCGCTTGTCGGCAAGCCCAACGTGGGCAAGTCGTCGCTCATCAACCGCATGCTCGGTGATCAGCGCGTGCTGGTGCACGACCAGCCAGGTACCACCCGTGATCCCATCGATACCCCCTTTGAATGGGAAGGTCAGCGTTTTGTGCTCGTTGACACCGCGGGCATGCGCAAACGTCGGCAGGTCACGACCTTGACCGAGGCGGTATCGGCCAAGATGGCGCGTGATCAGATTGCGCGGGCGAATGTGGTGGCGTTGGTCATCGACCTTGAAACCGGAGCCAGCGACGATGACGCGCGACTTGCGAGTCTGGTGGAGGAGGAGGGTAGAGCGCTAATCGTTGTGATGAACAAGCGAGATCGCATTCCGGCGCCTGAACTGGATGCGAAGAAGAAAAAGGCGCTTGAACGTCTGAACTTCGTCGGCCACGCGCCGTTCCTCCTCACCTCGGCACGAACGGGCGCGGGCGTTGAGATGCTGCCGAAAAAAGCCGCCGAGGTTTACGAGCAGTGGACTCGACGCGTGCCGACGGCCGAGCTGAATCGCTTGCTGGAAAAGATCGTCCACGATCGCCCGCCACCGACAGGTCCGAACGGACGGCAGGTTCGTCTGTATTACATGACGCAGGCGGAATCCTCACCGCCATCGTTCTTCATCAGTTCAAACCAGCCCGCGGCGTTGACTTATCCTTACCGGCGTTATCTCGTGAATCAGATCCGCAAGGCGTACGGCTTTGATGGATCACCGCTGCGCGTGTTCGTCCGGGGCCGCGGCAAGCACGAAGACGCGGAGTAGGAGCGCGAAATTCCCTCGCTGGCGCCGGAGCCTTTGACCCCGGCCTTGAGATCGCTATAGTTGCGCCCGTCGTGGCAAGTAAGTGGAAAGAAAAGCAGAAGGAACTCCAGCAACCCGATGAATTCGTGAGTTTTTGGACCAAGACCGGTGCGGTCATGGCCAAACGCGCTCGGGTTCTCATCACCGCAATGGTGATGATCTTGACCGTTGTGTCCGGAATTCAAATCGCAAACGGCATGCGGGACAAGAAAAATGCCGAGCGCGCCAGGGTCACAGGGCACCTCTTGACCCTCGCTTCGGCACCGCTTGTCCCAGCAGAAGGTGAAGCCCCCAAATACGAGGACGACGTTCCCCATTTCAATACGGACAAGGAACGCAAGGAGGCCGCCATCAAGGCAGCCGACCAGCTTGTTGCCGCGCACTCCGGCAAAGCCGTCGCCCAAACCGCGCTGATGCTGAAGGCACGCTTTCTCACCGACCTCGGACGCCACGCCGAAGCTGCTGCAATCCTCGAAAAACTGCAGACCGAAAAGAACCTCGAACCTGAAATGCAGATGCTGGCACAGGAGTCGCTCGCTTTTTCCAAGGAAGCTCAGGGACAATCCGGAGATGCGCTTGTCACCTTCGAGGCGCTTGCCAAACGCGGCGAAGCAAACCGAGGTTTCATGCAAGATCGCGCGATGTTTCAGCAGGCCCGCCTGCTCGAGAAAACCGGCGAGCTCGAGAAAGCCAAAGCTCTGTTGAAGGCGGTGAATGAGAAGTTCCCGAACTCAACCCTCCGCGAAGACGTGAGCGAACGCCTGGCGTTGCTAGAAGAAGCGACCGCACCCGCACCCGCTGTTGCTCCCGCACCCGCTGCACCCGCCGCTGTTCCCGCACCCGCTGCAGGCGCCAAGACCGAGTGATGTCTTCAACACGCGTGGTGGCGGCCGTCGCGCTGCTCTTGGCCCTCGGGTCGTGTCGTGGCGGAAGCGTACGACGGCCCGTCGAGGTGGGCAATCACGACATGCCCGGTGGCGTGCTGTCGCTGCAGTGGCAGATGCCCGTGCACAAACACGGCCTCTTTGAGCCGTGGCCCGAGGAATGCGCGACCGGCGTCGTCGACAACGAATTCCTCTACCTCGGGTCGCGCAACCGTCAGATCATCGCGGTCGACTTGCGCACCGCCAGCGTTGCCTGGACCACCAAGGTGGATCCTCAGATTGACGGAGAGGCCATCATCGATCCCATCCGCAACCACCTGCTCGTGGGGGGCGACGACGGCACGCTCTTTGTCCTCAATCGCAGCAACGGTCATGTTTTGTGGACGTGGAAGGGCGAGGGCTCCATGGATCGCCGTCCTGCATTTGACCAAGACCGGATCTACGTTGCAACCAGCCAGGACAAACTCTACGCGCTCGATGCGAAGACCGGCAAACCCGTTTGGTCCTACGACCGCGATCGACCAGAAGGGTTTTCCGTGCACGGATATTCGGCACCGGTCGTTGTGGGTGGGCAGGTCTATGCAGGATTTTCTGACGGATTCATCGTGGGTCTCGATGCCCGTTTGGGCGAGATCGTCTGGGCGCGTTCGCTTGCCTCGGCGTCTGAACAGTTCGTCGATGTGGATACGACACCCGCTTACCTCGACAACGTGATTGTGGCAGCGTCTCATTCAGGAGGCCTTTATGGTCTTGACCGGGTCGATGGCAAGATCCGATGGCGACAGGCCATCGACGGCGTGGGCGTTCAGTCACTGGTAGGTGATACGCTTTACTTCGTCGCCCCGCGTGGCGGCCTTCATGCCGCTGATCCCCGCACCGGACAGATCGCATGGCGCTACGGCCTTTCCCAGGCAGGCGAAGTGACGGCCCCCCAGGCCGCGGGACCCTATCTGCTCTTCAGCAGCAGTAAAACTGGACTCAACATCGTGCGCGAGAAGGACGGCGAACTTCTGCAAACGTTCCATCCGGGCCGAGGCCTTTGCGCAGGCGCCGCAATCGATGCGGCTGGTCGCAATGCGTACGTATTGTCGAACGGCGGCACGCTCTACGCGCTCGCCATCAACTGGTAGCTTCGCCAACCGTCAAACGTCGCACGAGCTCGCGTATCCGTCGGCTACCTCCAGCGTCGCGAGCGCGCCACTCGACCCCGAAACCGGCCCGTACACCGTCTGATCCCGTCCACACCACGCGGCCTATCACGTCCATCGCCACCACGGCGCCGGGGGAGGGGAGCTCGACGATCACGTCGGCATTTAGCGCAACGGCGCAAAATGTACTGACAAACGCACCACCGCGTCCGATGTCACGCAGGGTACCCGGCATCAGTTGTTGTTCGCCGTAAGGTCGAAAAGATACCGGTATCGCCATTGGCGAACGTTCGTGGCGACGACGGCTCTTCACCGGATCGGTGGCCTGAGTCGTCGACCGCAAATACTCGAGTCTCGTTCCCTGATCGCTGTTGAAACGAATACCAACCCCGGCGCGCAGCTTTTCGTTCTGCCGACCCGCTCGACGCCACGCAACCGTGCCCTCGAGAACGACTGGAGGACGGCGTCGTCCAAGTCGAATCTGCACGCGAGCGGGAAAACCGAGCGGAAGATTTCGACGCGTTGGACAAAAGACGAGACCGTCGTCACCCGGTGCCGAATCGCGGGCTGCCGAGAACGCGGTTGCGCCTTTGAAAAGAAATTCGAAGGGCGCCCACGCCCGGGAATCACCAGGGACGTGGACAAAATCGGTTGCTTTTGCGGCCACGGGAGGCATCCTGCGCGTCAAGGAGAACAGTCACTGCGCACGGAGGACTTTGCCTACGATTTGCCCGAAGCGCAAATTGCCTCAGCCCCGACATCCAGACGGGATGCGTCCAGATTGCTGGTGCTTGGGCGGAATGAGGGCCGGGTGCAGGACGCCGTCTTCGGTGATCTGCTCGACCACCTGCGCCCGCGATCGCTCGTAATCCGAAACGATACCCGCGTGATCCCGGCTCGCCTGTCGGGTCGGAAACCCACCGGCGGCGTTGTGGAGGTATTCCTGATCCGCCGAATCGACACCGCGTCGCCTGCCACGGAGGGTGAACTGTGGGAGGTGCTGGTGCGCGGTGCCGGGAACGCCACCCACATCGACATCGGAGGTTGCCTTGATGTCGAACTCGTCAACGCCGAGCCCGATGGATCATGGAAGACGCGTATCACCGGCGCGGGCCCCGAAGGTGTCCTTGGTGTTGCGATTCGCCTTGGCACCATCCCGCTGCCGCCCTACATCGTGGCAGCAAGGAAACGGGATGGTCACGCAGCGAATGTTCCAGTTGATGACGAGCGCTACCAGACGGTCTACGCACGCCATCCGGGTGCCGTCGCGGCTCCGACTGCGGGCCTGCACTTCACGCCGGAACTCTTCGCCCGAATAGAGGCCGCGGGTCACGAAGTTCAAAGCCTGACCTTGCATGTGGGACCTGGAACGTTTCGTCCGGTGAAGACCGACGATCCTCGCGAACACATCATGGATGCCGAACGATACGAGATCCCTGGCGAAACCCGCGAGGCCATTGCCCGTGCCCGCGCCGAAAGCCGTCCCATTGTGGCTATTGGTACAACCGTCGTACGCGCCCTGGAATCTGCGGCACGTGAAGGTTTCCTTGAAGGAATGCGTGAAAGTCGGCTATTTCTCATGCCTGGAGCGACGTTCGAGGTCGTGACGGATCTCGTCACCAATTTTCATTTGCCGCGCTCGACCTTGTTGATGTTGGTGTGCGCCTTCGCTGGCCACGCGTCTGTCCTTGCGGCTTACCAGCACGCCATCGCATCCAACTATCGGTTTTATAGTTATGGCGATGCGATGTTCATCCGACCGGAGGGGCCATCGTGAGCGGATGTTTCGAGGTACAAGGCCGTGACGGAAACGCCCGGGCCGGTGTGCTACGCACAGCGCACGGAGAGGTAGCAACGCCCGTATTCATGCCGGTCGGTACGCAGGCCTCCGTGAAATCACTCACCAGCGAAGATCTGGAGATGCTTGGCGCCGAAATCATCCTTGGCAATACCTATCATCTGGCGCTGCGTCCCGGATCGGAGCGGGTGGCGAACCGTGGAGGCTTGCACCGATTCATGTCCTGGCCGCGTGCCATTTTGACTGACTCCGGTGGCTTTCAGGTTTTCAGCCTGGCGGAACGGCGCAACATCGATGACGACGGGGTCACGTTCAAGTCTCATATCGATGGTTCGATGGCGCGGCTCACCCCTGAACGCGCGATGAAAATCCAGAACGACCTCGGCAGCGACATCGCCATGGTTTTCGACGAGTGTCCACCCGCCGATGCCGACGTGGCGGCAATGGAAGCCGCCATGCGACGAACCACCGACTGGGCCGCCCGCTGCCTGGCCGTTCCGCCGTTGAATGGACAGCTTCGCTTTGGCATCGTGCAAGGTGGCACCGACGTCGATCGACGTCTGGCGCATCTCGCAACGCTTTCGGCGATGCCCTTTGACGGCATTGCCCTCGGAGGACTTAGCGTGGGCGAGCCACCCGAGACCATGCACGCCGTCGTCAGTGCCGTCGCGTCCCAGATGCCCGCGGAACGTCCCCGGTACCTGATGGGCGTCGGCACCCCCAAAGATCTGTTGATTGGAATCCTGGCCGGAATCGACATGTTCGACTGCGTGATGCCCACACGCAACGCCCGGAACGGTCACATCTTCACCACCACCGGCAAGCTGAATATTGCCAACGCCGTCCACCAGGATGACGACGGCCCGCTCGATGCACAGTGCGCATGCATGACGTGCAGACGCTACAGCCGGGCCTACCTTGCCCATTTGTATCGCGCCAAGGAGATCAGCTACTACCGCTTCGCGACCATCCACAACTTGCATTACTACCTGACCCTCGTTCGAGGCGCGCGAGCGGCCATTCTCGAGGGTCGGATCGCGCAATACGTGGCAGCGCAGAACCTGATATAACCTCGTTCGCGATGTCTTCACGCGACGAAACCGGACATGGGACAGAGCCACCTGCAGCTCCCGAACGCAAACGCGTTGCTGTGATCCTTTCGGGATGTGGCAACAAGGATGGCTCGGAAATCCGCGAATCGTTGTTCACGATGCTGGCGCTTGAGCGAGCCAACGTCGATGTCGTTTTGTTTGCGCCCGACAAGCCCGGACCGGCCGTTTTCGACCACCTGAAAGGTGAGATCAACGCCGCCGACCCCGTGCGAAACGTTCTGGTCGAATCGGCCCGCATTGCCCGCGGCAAAATTGCAGCTCTCAGTACCCTCGATCCGGAACAGATCGACGCTGCCATTTTCCCCGGTGGGCTTGGCGCCGGCAAGGTGCTCTCGAACTTTCTGGAAAAAGGCGCTATTTGCGAGGTGGATCCAGAGATCGTTCGCACGATGCGATCCCTGTGGAGCGCGCACAAACCGCTTGGTTTCATCTGCCTTGCCCCTATTCTCGCTGCACGCGTGCTGGGGCCACTGGCAGGCGTTCGCATCACCTTGGGACCCCGGGGAACTGCCGCTGCGAAACACGCTGCGGTGATGGGAGCGGACGTTCGGCCCTGTCCGGCCACGGACATCGTTATCGACGAAAACGCCCGTGTGGTCTCAACGCCTGCCTACATGTACGACGACGCCTCTTTAACCCAGGTCCTACAGGGGATTGAAAAACTCGTGCGCAGCGTGGTCGCCATGACCCGCCAGCCCAAAATTCAGCCGGGGCAACGACCGAACCAAAAGCGCGGTGGCGACACGCGCGATCCGCGAAAGGGAACATCAGTCCCGACGCCCTCAAACCGTAACCAGGATAGCGTTCAGGTTCGACGCCGGGGAAATCGGCCCGGAGTTACTCCAGGCCGCGGTTCCGCTTGATCTGTTCCATCGCCTTTTGGTACTCGACTTCCCAGGTGGCGCTGCCTTCTTCGAGGTTCTTGATGCGTCGGCGAACCTCGGCGTCCAACTCGTCGTCGGCTTGCATATGCTTTCGCAGGATCTGAGCCATGCTCCGGCGCAAGGTGCTGTCTTCGACGAAAACCTCCTCAATATGAGGTGAGTTCATGAAAGCCTCGATGATTTGGTTCGTGATCCACTCGAGGCCTTCTTCGCCGAATGCGAACTTCTTTTCCTGAGCCATCACCTTTTTGATGCGCCCGTATTGTTCGTACGGGAGGCCTTTTTGCGCAACGAGGTCCTTGGCCTTGTCGGTGAGTTCGCGATCAAGCCTCAAGTATTCCTTGAGAATGGCCTGAACATCCAGCTCGGCCTCGCTCGCGCTCGTGACTGCTATCGACTGTTCACTGCTGAGCGTCCGAACGATCTCAGTCGCGACCAGCGGAATCTTGGTGTTGTACAACCGCATTTTTCGTTTGCGGTTATACGGGTTGGTTCGTCTGGTTTCAACGAAAAGGGTAGTGGCGGTTCAGGGATTCGAACCCCGGACCTAGCGCGTATGAAACGCCCGCTCTAACCATCTGAGCTAAACCGCCGGAAAGGGAACGCGATTTTGCTCACGCACCGCCTCCTGTCAAGGGGCGAACGGAAAAGAGGCGTCATTCAGCGAGTTCGTCGCAGATTTTAAGCCACTCGGCGTCGACCTGAGTCAGGTAAATACCCAGGCACGTGGGCATATCGTCTTCGTGAAGGCTGTTTCGGGTGGCCACGTGCACCACCACGCCTTCGATTCGAAGCTCGCGCGACGGCCGCGTAAAAAAAACCGTGATGCCCATGATTGTGCCCACCGGACGCGGGCTAGGCACCGCAAGCAAGAGCCCATTGCCGCTGATGTTCAGAATTCGCGAACGAAGAGACGCTATGTCATCGAAGCGAAGGATTGCCTCGGCGTTTAAACGCAGCCGCGGCCAAACACGCCGTTCACGTCCAGAATTCGCTAAAACGGTCACCGTCCGAATACATCGGCAGACGCCCTAAATATTCTGAGCTCACGGGCTCGAAATCCTGGAACTACTTCGCAGAAGCGGCGGGAGGGGCTGTGTCGGTCGCAGGAGCAGGAGCTGCCGAAGGTGGCGCGTCAGTCGCTTCGGGCGCTTTCTCCGCGGCGCGGTCCCATTTGTCGGGCTTTCCCGTGTTCTTGGTGTCGTAACCGATACGGTCGAGTTCACCGTTTTCGTAGTACTGCCACTCGTCCACGCGACCGTCGAAGTCCGAATCTCGTTCGATTCGCGCTACCTTGTCGCCTTCGTAGTATTCGATGTGATCGGGGCGCTGATCGACGTTGAAATCGCGTTCTTTGCGAACAAGTTTGCCGTCTTTGCGGTAGTCCGTTTGATCGAACTTTGCGTCGTAGTCGAGGTCGTATTCGGCCATCAAGAGTACGCCGCCCTCGTGGTGCTCGACCATGTCGACCTTGCCGTCATGGTTGAGATCGGTCTGCTTGCAAACGAGCGCCTGCACGTCGGCGCCCTCGACCTTGGAAGCAACATAAAGTTTCCAAACGTCAGGTTTGTTGTCCTTGTCGGTGTCGCCCGTGACGATCTGCTTTCCGCTCTCGTTGCAGCGCGAGCGGTCCAGGCTGCCAAGGCCCCAAACCAGATCTGCGGTGGCTGCGTTGGAGGAATCAGCTGCCTTTTTCTGCGAACTGCCGCAAGCAAAAAGGAGGGGAATGGAAACGGCCACCACTTTCGGGAAGGACGTACGTGAAAACCAGGACAACGACATGGGACGTACGGTAAAGGCAAACACGGGTTGCGGCAAGGGGCGTCATGCATCGTTAGGGTGCAAATATGAAGAGCGTATGGCAATGTATGGTCACGGAAGCACGCATGAGCCGCCGCAAAGTCTCGACCACCGTTTACATAACGCCTGAACAGGATCTGCTCCTGAAGCAGTTGACGACCCACACGAAAGTTCCAGTCGCGGAATACATTCG